>JAEUKG010000381.1 GCA_016794325.1 Myxococcales bacterium
GACCGCCTCCGCGAACGTCCCCACGTGGATTTCGTTGATCGCCTTCGCGGCCGCGGTCGGGTCCATCAGAACTCCTCGACGTGACCCCGCCCGCGCGGCGCGGCGACGCCCGACGCGGGCGCGTGCTCGACGACGTGGCGGGGCCGAGGTGCCATGGGTCGACCCTAGGCCCGAGCGCGCTCAGGGCCCAGAAAAAACGGCGCCGCTCCGGACCGCGAAGAACGCCCGCCGACGCGTCGCGAGCGGGTGTGAGCCGTAGGCGCCCGCGACCCGGACGTCGAAGCCCGCCTCGCCCAGCCACCGCGCGATCGTGGGCTCGTCGAACGTGCGCACCGAGTGCACCTCGCGGGTGCGCCGGTAGGCAACGCCGTCGAGGGTCCGGAAGGTCTCGATCGCGCGGGTGAGCTCGCGGCCGTCTTCCCGCGTCTCGACGAGGACGGCCCAGTCGGGCCCGGCGTTCCAACCGCGCGCTGCGAGCGAAGGCTCCCCGGTCACGATCACGTCGAAGACGAGGTGGCCACCGGCGGCGAGCGCCCGCGAGGCCGCGAGGACGACCGCTCGCAGCCGCGCGTCGGCGTCGACGTCGGGCGGGTGGTACGAGAGGACCTCGCCGATCGCGAGCACCGCGTCGCAAGGCGGGAGGTCGGCGTCGTAGACCGACACGCAGCGCACGTCCGCGCCGGGGGCCGCGGCCCGCGCGAGCGCAGAGAGCGCTGGCGAGGGCTCGAGCGCGAGGACGGAGAACCCCGCTTCGACGAGCGCGCGCGTGGTCACGCCTGCGCCGCACCCGACGTCGATCACCGTCCGCGCGCCCGCCGCTCGCAGCCGCGGCACCACGTCGACGACCGCGGCCTCCGCGAGCGCCCCGTACCCGGACGCGTGGACGTGCGCGAGGTCGTCCCCGTAGAGGGCGCTCACCGCCGCGCCTTCCGCTCCGCGGGCGCGGCGACGACGTCGAAGGCGCCGAGCGGGTGCGCGACGCCGTTCACCAGCGCCTCGACGACGTGACGCCCGGGCCTCGGCTTGCGCGTCGTGTGTACGGCGAGGGATACCGTGCTCTCGACGATCACGCGCCCGCGGGGTGGGAGCTCGACGCGACGGATCTTGAAGACCTTGCGGGACGTTCCGCGCGCCTTGACGAAGTGGACGGCGAGATCGACGAGCAAGCTCTGAGTCGCCCGGGCGGCGCTGGCGATCGCGAACGAGACGCGCGCGCGGCCGCCGATCGTGACCCTCGCCGGCTCGAAGCGCACCGCGCCGATGGCGATCTTGGGCGCTCCGCCGAAGCCCAGCGTGGCGAGCGCGGTCGGGTCGCCTCGCTTCACCGCGCTGCGCAGGGCGTGCTCGACGAGAGCGCGACGCTCGTCGGACGCGCCGCGCAGCCAAGCCGCGCAGGTCGCGTTCGCGAGCGCCGGGTGCACCTTCGAGAGGTCGTTCAGCGAGTTGGCGACGCTCCGGCGCACGACCGACGCCGGATCGTCCTTGAGGAGCTCGAGGAGAGCGACCACGCGCTCGGGGTGGGCGTCGAGCCACGGGACGCGCCTCGCCCACGGCAGCCGCAGCCGGGTGCCCTCGGAGACGAGCCGTCGCACGTGAGGATCGTCGTCCCGCGCCCAGCGCCGCATGGCCGCGAGCGTCCGCTCGGGGTCTCGGAGGAGGTACGCGCGGATGCTTCCCTCGGCGGTGAAGCGCTTGGTGAGCTCGACCTGGGCGTCGAGCGAGAGGTCGAAGTGGTCGAGGCCGCGCTCGGCCACGAACATCGTGTGCGGCAGGTAGAAGAACGGCTCCATCCCCGCACCCACGAGCTCGTCGGTCGCGTGCGGGGGTCCCAGCGAACGGAGGAGGATCGCGATCGCGCGCGGATAGTCCGGGGGCAAGTGGGCCGCGAGGGCGTCGGCGATCCGCGCCGCCCTCGCGAGGAGCTCCAGCGACTGGAGATCGCGGGACGCGTCGCGCACGAACGCGCGCTCGGGGAACGAGGGCTCCACCTCGGCGATCGACCGCCCGATGCGGCGGACCAACGCGGGCGAGAAGAAGTGCTTGAGCGGCTCGGCCATCGCAGCAGCGAGGGTGCCGCCATCCGCGTGGCTCCGCAAGGGGGGCGAGGGCGATGAACCCGAGCTTGCGCGACGGCGCCGGCCGTGCGACGCCCGTACCCGTGCGCCCTCCCTTCGGCCCGTTCGACGTCGGCGACGCGCCGGTCGCCCTCCGCGACGCGCTGGCGGAGCGTCGCGCGGCGGCCGAGGCCGAGGCCGCGGTCATGCACGAGCGGAGGGCCTCCGGGCACGTCCACCGCGTCAGCGGCTACGCCGGCTCCGCGACGTACCCGGCGACCGTCGCCCCGTTCCCGAGCACATATCCCAATTGGGATACATTTGCCGGCGCGCTCCTCGACGCCGAGCCGGGCGCGATCGAGACCGCGCTCGATCTCCTCTCCCGCATCGCCCCCGCCGCCGCCCTGCCCATCGCGCTCGATCTCGCGGCCCGCCGCCCGTGGAGCCTCCTCTGGGACACGATCGGCCGCGCGTTCGCCCGGAGCGACGACCCCCGCGCTTGGGACGCGCTGTTCGCTCACGCGGCCGAACACGGCGTGGCCGGTCGGATCGCCGAGAGCGCCTTCCGCGACGGGCTCGATCGCGCGCGCGCCACGATCGAAGCGAACGACCCCCTCCTCACGGGCCCGCTCTGCGCCTGGGTGGGCCGGCAGCCCGGGGATGAAGCGTACGAAGTCCTCGCGGCGCGCCACCGCGCGCTGCGCGACCTCCCGAGCGGCCTCGCGTTGCTCGGCCGCGCCGACCCGAGGAGCCTCGACGTGCTCGAGGAGGGGCTCTCGCTCGCCGGCGACGCGCTCGCGCTCGGGGTGCGGGCGGCGATCGCGCGCGACCCGGCGCGCGCGGTCGAGCGGCTGGGCGGGGTGGACGCCCTCACCGCCCCGGACCGCGAGCCGGTGGCGGGGGCGCTCCTCGAGCACCTCGGCCGCGGGCTCCAGGACCGCACCTTCGCCGCGGCGCCCGATCACGTGGCGCTCGCGCGGCGCTTCCTCCGGCACCCGCGCCACAAGAGCGTCGCCCTCTGGGTGGTCCGTGGCGCCGGCGGCAGCGACCCCGCCGCGCCGCCGAAGCCCGCGCGGCGCGCGGCGCCGGCGGCGCTCCCCGAGGTCGACCCGGCGCTCGCGGCCGCGATGACGACCGCGCGGGCCAACGTCGAGCGCGTGGCGAAGCGGCTCCGTCGGGAGGGCTACGTCTTCGCGCCGCCGCGGCGTCCGCTCGCCCGCCCGAGCCCGAGGCTCGTCGCGAAGCTCGAGCGCGCGGCGGGCCCGCTCCCGCCCGCGCTCCGCGCGCTCTACGAGGTCTTCGGCGGCTGCGATCTCCGGGGGACGCACCCCGGTTGGCCCGGCACCGCCCACGTCGAGGTCCGGCCGCCGGGCGCATTGAATGTATGGTACACGGACCCGCTCGTCGTCCTTCCGCTCGCGTCGGTGCTCGACGAGGCGCTCGAGGACGCCGCCGACGGCGCGGCGTTCGATCTGCCGCTCGCGCCCGACCGCACCGGGAAGGCGGGCTTCTCGGGGGGATCCGTCACCGTCACGCTGCCTTCGCGCGAGGCCGACCCCGCCCTCGGGGGCGCCCCGGGCCACCTCCTCGAGCACCTCCGAGCGGCGCTCCGCTGGGGCGGGTTCCCGGGCTTCGCCTCGGTCGACGATCCCCCTCCCCTGATCGCAGAGCTCGCCGCGCTGTGCGAGCCGTTCTGATCGGAGCAGGCGTCCGAGGACCTCGTGCGCTACACATGGAGCGTGGCACCGCGCGCGGCAGCTCGGCTCGTCTCGGCGCTCGCGCTCGCGCTCGCGGGGGCGTGGGGCGCCGCGTGCGGCGACGAGCCCCGCACGCGGGCGGCGGCCCCGCCGGTCTACGTCCCCGACGCTTCGGTCGTGCCCGACGCTGCGCCCGCGGCGGCCCCTTTCGTCGTCCACGTGCTCGCGCTCTCCGACTTCCACGGCGCGCTCGACGCGAGCGCGGCGAGCGGGCTCGGGGGCGCGGAGTACCTCGCCGCTCACGTCGCGCGGCGCAGCACCGGCGCCTCCATCTTCGTAGGCGCCGGTGACCTCGTCGGCGCGAGCCCGCTCGCCTCCGGCTATTTCCACGACGAGGGCGCGGTGGAGGCGCTCTCGGCCGCGGGGCTCGCGCTGTCGGGGCTCGGCAACCACGAGCTCGACGAAGGCCTCCCCGAGCTCCTGCGCCTCCAGCGCGGCGGCTGCCACCCGGTGGACGGCTGCCGCGCGGCCGCGACCTTCGCGGGGGCGCGGTTCCGCTACCTCGCGGCGAACGTCCGCGAGCGCGCGACCGGCGAGACGATCTTCGCCCCCTACGAGATCCGGACCTTCGGGCCCGCTCGCATCGCCTTCGTCGGCATGACGCTGCAGGGCACGCCCCAGACGACCCTCGCGTCGTCGGTCGCGGGCCTCGATTTCGCCGAGGAGGTGTCCACGATGAACGCCCTCCTGCCGCGGATCCTCGCCGAGGGCGCGACCGCGATCGTGCTCCTGCTCCACCAGGGGAGCCGGCAGACGGGGTCGATCGACGCGTGCGACGGACTGAGCGGCCCGATCGCCGACCTCGCGCGCCGCCTGCCCGCCGAGGTCCGGGTCGTGGTGAGCGGCCATTCGCATGTAGCCTACAACTGTCTCCTCTCGAACAAGATCGTCACGAACTCGGGCGCCAAGGGGCAGGTGCTCACCGACATCGAGCTCCGCTTCGACCGCGCGAGCGGCGCCTACACCGGCGGCGCCGCTCGCAACGTGCCCGTCACCCACGACGTCCCGCCCGATCCTGCGGTGCTCGCCGTCGTCGACCGGTACCGATCGCTCGTCGCGCCGATCGCGAGGGAGGCGGTCGGCTCGCTCGCCGCGCCCCTTCGCCGCGCCGAGAGCCTCGCCGGGGAGTCGGCGCTGGGCGCGGTCGTGGCCGACTCGATGCTCGCGGCGACGGCGGCGGCGCCCGCGCTCGCCGACGTCGCGTTGATGAACAGCGGGGGCCTCCGCGCCGACCTCCCCGCCGGTGAGCTGACGTACGGCGCGGCCTACGAAGCGCTCCCCTTCGCCAACCCGCTCGCCACCGTCAGCCTGAACGGCGGCGAGCTCCTCGGCTTCCTCGAGTCGAACCTGAGCTCGCCGCTGCAGGTGGCCGGCATGACCTACGCCTACGATCCGACCGCGCCCGCGGGCGCGCGCATCGCCGCCGCGGACGTCGTGATCGGAGGAGCGCCGCTCTCGTTGGCCGGAACGTACCGGGTGACGGTGAGCGCCTACCTCTTCGACCGCCTCGCGATCGGGACCGGCAAGGTCACGAGCGGAGAGGACCTCGACGCGTTCGTCACCTACGCGCGCGCGCGCTCGCCGCTCGCGCCGCCGGCAACGCCGCGCATCACCCTCCGCTGACGAGCCTGCGCAGCGCGGCGGATCAGGGCGGTGTGACGGGGTCGGCGATGAGCTTCACCGCGTAGCGATCGCCGTCGTCGATGCGGAGGACGACGCCGCGGAACGGGGTCGCCGCCTCGCCGCTGCCGATGACGCCGGTGATGGCGGTGCCGACCCCGATCCCGTCGGGACGGCCGTCGGCCGGCACCATGAGCAGCCCGATCTCCGAATAGTTGAGCGTCTCGAACGCGAGGGTCTTGCCCTCGTGCCGCACGGCGACCGGAACCTTGCCCGTGAAGCGGAACGCCCGGCGGCGGGAGTCGCGCGAGTCGTGCAGGTAGATCGGCTTGGGCGCGGTCGACCGCTCCACCGTCCACAGCTCCTGGGTGTGGACCTCCATCGCGGTGAGGCGGATGCCGTAGACGCACGAGGTGTCGATGTTGATGCGGCCGTCGGTGATCTCGACCTCGCTCACCGGGGTGTGCCCGTGCACGACCGTCTTCGAATATTTGGGGCCCTGGAAGCCGCGCCGTTGCCGCATCCACACCATCTCTTCGCCGTGGATGGCGACGTCGATCTCGGGCAGATCGACCGGCAGGCCGGCGTGGACGAAGCAGAAGTCGCCCTCGACGTGGTGGTGCGGCAGGCCCTCGTAGAACGCGAGGTGCTCGGGCGGGATGACGAACAGCCCGTCGTCGTTGGCGTACGAGGCGAGCGTCGCGCCGCCGCCGTTGAGCACGAAGCGCGCCGAGCGCCGCGGGTCCGAGCCGTCCAAGAACTCGCGCAGCATGAGCTCGTGGTTGCCGAGCAGGCATTTGACCTCGCAGTAGTCCTGGAGGTCGAGGATGGTCTCGATCACGCCGCGCGAGCTCGGCCCGCGGTCGATGTAGTCACCGAGGAAGACGATGAGCGAGTCGCGGGTGAGCGGCAGCTTCTGGAGCAAGGCGCGCAGCTCCTCGGCGCAGCCGTGCACATCGCCCACCGCAAAGACCGCGCGCTGCACCACGCTCGCAGAATAGCCTAAGCTTCGGCGGCGTGGCGCTCGCTTTCGTCGACGACCCCGGGGATCCGCGGATCGAGGGCTACCTCGACGTCCGCGAGAAGGACCTCGCCCGGGCCCCGCGCGGGGGTCTCTTCGTCCTCGAGGGGGAGAACGTGCTCCGCGTCCTCGTCGCCCTCGCGGCCGAAGGCAGGCCGGGCGAGGCGCCCGGGGCGCCGCTCCAAAGCCTCTACCGGCCGCGCTCGGTCCTCGTCTCCGAGTCGCGCGCGGCCGCGCGGCGAGAGCTCCTGGCGCGTGTCCCCGACGACATCCCGGTGTTCGTCGCCTCCCAAGCCGTCCTCGACCGCATCGTGGGCTTCCACCTCCACCGAGGGGTCCTCGCCCTCGCCGAGCGCGGCGAGCCGCGCGACGCGAACGCCCTCCTCGCCCGCTCCGAGGCGCGCGCGACCGTGGTGGTCGCGGTGGGGATCACGAACCACGACAACATGGGCGGGATCTTCCGGAACGCCGCCGCGCTCGGCGCCAACGCCGTCCTCCTCGACGCGACCTCGTGCGATCCGCTCTACCGCAAGGCGGTGCGCGTCTCGGTCGGCGGGGCGTTGGTGGTGCCGTTCGCTCGAGCCCCGCTCGCGACGCTCGTCGACGGCCTCGCCGCGCAGGGATTCGACGTCGTCGCGCTGTCGCCCCGAGGCGCCGTCGAGGTGAGCGATCTCCGCCTCGGGCCGCGCCGCGCCCTCGTGCTGGGCACGGAGGGGGAGGGCCTCCCCGAGGCGTGGCTCGAGCGGCTCAGGACCGCGCGCATCGACCAGGAGCCGTCGTTCGACTCGCTGAACGTGGCGGTCGCTTGCGGCATCGCCCTCCACGCGCTCCGGCGAGGTGTGGGCTAGGCCAACCGCGACCGCGTCGCTCCCTCCGAAATTCGTTGGCCAGCCAAACGATCCCGAGACCCTCCCCGGCGTCGGGGCCCCTCCCCACCGCGGGTGCCCCCTCCCCACCCACGGGTCGCGAAATTCGTTGGCCAGCCAACCAGTTTTCGAGTCCGCGCGGCAGCGCGCGTCCATCCCCGAAAATTCGTTGGCCAGCCAAACAACCTCGAGGCCCCCTCCGCAGCCAACGACCTCGAGGCCCCCTCCAGGATTTCGTTGGCCGGCCAAACAACCTCGAGACCCCTCCCGGATTTCGTTGGCCAGCCAAACAACCTCGCGGGTGGCGTCCCCGAATTTCGTTGGCCAGCCAACGAATTTGGGGCGACCGCTCCCGGGGAGGGGTGCCGGCGATCCAGTTTATGTTCGTGGAATCACAAGTATTTGCAACAAAGTGCCGTGCGTGGAGGGTGCATTTGTCCGACATGGACGTATATAGGGGTCGCCATGGACGACCACACCCTCGTCATCCCCGCCCTCCGCGACCTGCAGCGCATGCCTGCCGCCGCGCGTTCGGTGGAGGTTCGGTTGATCGATCAGGTCGGCACTCGCCGCCCGGCTGCTCCGTCACGGCGCGGTCCGATCCTCATTGCCGGCGCGCTCGCCCTCGTGGCCGCGCTCGCGGCCGGCGCGTCGTCCGCGGCTCTCCACGCGGCCCACGGGCAGGCGAAGGCCGAGCCAACCGCCGCGAAGGCTGGCAACGCGGTCCTCGCCGCCCCCGCAGAGGTGGACCCGGCCCTCGCCCGGGGCGCGCGCGCCGTCGAAGCGGCGCCCGAAGCGACCGCCGCTCTGCCCGCCAAGCCCAGTGCGGCTTCGACGCCCGCCAACGCCGCTTCGGCCGCGGCGCCGACCGCGACCGCGCCGACCGCGCCAGCCGCGACCGCCGACACGGCTGAGCTCGACGACGAGCCCAGCGGCCTCGTCCCCGCGCCGGCGCACCTCCTCGACAAAGGCCTCGGCGCCGACTGATCGGCTATCGTCGGCGCATGGCCGACATGACCGGGAAGCGCGTCGTCATCACCGGACCGACTCGCGGGATCGGGCGCGCGACCGCCCTCGCCCTCGCGCGCATGGGCGCCGACCTCGCCCTCGTCGCGCGCGACCGCGGCCGGGGCGACGAGCTCCTCGCCAAGCTCCGCGCGGAGGGCAAGGGCTCCTTCGACCTCTACATCGCCGATCTGTCCTCGCAGCGGGACGTGCGTAGGGTCGCCGCCGAGATCCTCGCGAAGTGGGACCGCATCGACGTGCTCGTCAACAACGCCGGCGCGATCTTCACCGCCCGCGAGACGTCGGTCGACGGCGTCGAGCTCACCATCGCGACGAACCACCTCTCCTACTTCCTCCTCACGAAGCTCCTCTTGCCCGCGCTCGAGGCGGCCGCGCCGGGGGCGCGCATCGTCAACGTGGCGTCGAAGGCCCACTTCCGCGGGGCGATCGACTTCGGCGACCTCGGGCGGATGCGGAGCTACGACGGCCTCTCGCACTACGGGACGAGCAAGCTGATGAACGTGCTCTTCACCCGCGAGCTCGCCAAGCGCCTCGAGGGCAAGGGCATCACCGTCAACTGCCTGCACCCGGGCGTGGTGGCGTCGAGCTTCACCCAGAACAACAAGAACCTCCTCGGGCGCGTCGTCGCCATCGGCTGGAAGCTCGCGAGCCCGTTCTTGCTCAGCGAGGAGGACGGCGCCAAGACGTCGATCCACCTCGCGACCGCGCCCGACGTCGCCGACGTCACGGGGAAGTACTTCGACGAGTGCAAGGAGGCCCGGATTTCTCGGGCCGCGGCCGACGACGCCCTCGCGGCGAAGCTCTGGGACGAGAGCGAGCGGCTCGTCGCCGGGACCGAAGGGGCGTAAGCTCGACGGGATGCGCACCGTGGTCGTGGCCGCCGGCCTCGTCTTCGAGAAGGGCCGCGTGCTCGTCTCCCGGCGAAAGGCCGGGCAGCACCTCGAGGGGCTGTGGGAGCTCCCGGGCGGGAAGGTCGAAGAGGGCGAAGATCCGCGCGCCGCGCTCGCGCGCGAGCTCCGCGAGGAGCTCGGCGTCGAGGCGACGTGCGGCGACGTGGTGGACGTCACGTTCCATCGCTACGACGACGCCGACAAGTGCGTCCTCCTCCTCTTCTTCGAGGCCTCGCTCGCGCCGGGCTCGCCGCCTCCGCGCGCGGTGGACGTGGCGGAGATCGCCTGGTTCGGGCCCGGCGACCTCGATCCTGCGGTCTTCCCCCCCGCCGACGTCCCTGTCCTCGACAAGATCCGGAGGCGCCTGTCATGAACAAATTCGTGCAGTATGCACTCTTCGCCGCGGGCCTCGTCGTCGGCTGCGGCCCGGGCGCCCGCGAGGGCGGCATGGAGGTCGACTCGGCGCTGACCTCGAGCCCGCCGATCCAGGTCGAGGTCAACTACTGGCAGTACCGGCCCGACGCCGTGAAGATCGGCCCGTACCGCGGCTTCGGCCTGCGCTTCGACGATCACCAGGAGGGCGTGGACCCCACCTACGGCTACAAAGTCGACGTCGCCGGCGAGGAGCCGCTCCTCACCGAGTGCACGGTGCAGATGAAGGAGCCGAAGCGCCTCGACTGCAAGGGCGGCGGCCAGACGCTCGCGATCCGCCTCGACGCGCGCGGCGTGGCCACCGAGGGCGAGGTCGACGTCGCGCTCGAGGACGGGCAGACCGCGAAGGTGAAGATCGCCGTGAAGAGCCGCTCGGCCGACGGGCGCCAGCTCACGACCGGGCTCGGCTACCAGCTCTCGGACGCGGCGGGCCCGCTCGCGGAGATGGAGATGCGCGAGCCGCCGATCGTGTGGATGCGGCGCGGGCTCGCGCGGAGGGACGGGCTGCTCACGTCGAACGTGCTCGTGGCGCTCTACCTCCTGCGGGTGCGGCTCGAGGGCGCGGTGCGGCTGCACCCGAACATCAACGCGAACTGACGCGGCCCGCCGCGCGGAGCGCGAAGGACGAAGGACGAAGGACGAAGGAGGAAGGCCGAAGCGCGAAGACCGAAGCGCGAAGGCCGAAGCGCGAAGACCGAAGCGCGAAGGCCGAAGCGCGGAGGCGCGGAGGCTCAGCGCGTGGGCCGAGGGGCGGGGCGGAGCACGCGGC
>JAEUKG010000313.1 GCA_016794325.1 Myxococcales bacterium
TGCCGCGGCTCCTCGAGGGGCGCGAGCACGCGCGCGGCGTCGGCCGCGCGCGCGCCGGCGAGCGCCTCCGCGTCCGGCCAGCGCTCGAAGAGCGCGAGGAGCGCGTTGCGCGTGCCGGCGTCCATCGACGCTCCGCCGAGGGCCATCGCGACGAGGAGCTGGAAGGTCGTCTTCCAGTCCCGCTCGACCCGCGGCCGCCGGAGCCCGGCCGCGGCCTTCGCCGAACCCGCCCTCGCGGCTCGTTTCGCGACCACCATCGGCGCGCATCCTCGGCGCCGCCGCCCGGCGCGTCAAGCGTGCGCGGCGCCGATCGCGCGGGTCGCGGCGAGAATCGCGGTGCGTCGCGGCGCGGGGCCTTCCCTCCAGGGTGATTCGCCACTACGAACACGAGGTGGACGCGCTCTGCCCCGCCACGTTCGACGACGTCGCGCCGCCAGGGGCGCTCCTCGACGAGGTCCGCGCGGCGCACGGCACCGCCGGCCGCGCGTACCACGATCTCCGCCACGTGGGCGAGGTGGTGGCGTCCCTCGCGCGGGCCCGCGCCGAGGTCGGCCTCGCGCGCCCCGCCGAGGCGCTCCTCGCGGCGCTCTTCCACGACGCGGTGTACGTCCCCGGCGCCAAGGACAACGAGGCGAAGAGCGCCGCGCTCGCGCGCGAGGTCGTGTCGCGGCTCGACCCGCGCGCGAGGGACCTCGCCTGGATCGAGGCGACGATCCGCGCGACCACGCGCCACGGCGACCTCGGCGAGGGCGACGTCGACGCCGACGCGGCGATCGTCCTCGACTGCGACATGGCGATCCTCGCCGCGCCCTCCGCGCGCTTCGCCGAGTACGAGGCCCAGATCGCCGCGGAGTACGCCTTCGTCCCTCCCGAGGCCTACGCAGCAGGGCGGCGCGCGTTCCTCGAGCGCGTCCTCGCGAGCCCGGTCATCTACCTGTCGCCCTGGGGCCGCGACGCGTTCGAGCGCGCCGCGCGCGAGAACCTCGCGCGCGCGCTGCGCGCGTAGAGCCTCGCGGCCGAGCGCTGAGCCAGGCGGGTGCGGTGTGGTACGATCGCGCGATGTCGCGAGCGGCTTCGAGCACGAAGATCCGCGGGCTCGCCGCGCCGCTCGGCGTCCTCGCGCTCGGCCTCGGCTGCGGGGAGCGCGAGCCGGTCGCGCCGCCCGCTCCGGCCGCCACGCCGCCGAGCGCTCCGGCGTCCGCGAGCGTCGCGCCGGTCGACGCGGCCGCGCCGCCTCCGGCCGCCTCGATCGCCGGCGGGCTCCGCGCGACGGTCACCTTCGCGAAGGCGGCGTATTTCCTGGGCGAGAACGTGCTCGCCGACTTCTGCGTCGCGAACACGACCGGCGCGCCGATCGAGATCTCCGTGGGCGGCGACTACCGCGGCTCGACGCGCGCGCTCCGGTTCAAGACGACCGTGCTCGACGAGCGCGGCGGGGCGATGCCGGACCCGGATCCGAACCCCATGAACTTCGGCGGGCTCGGCTACTCCCCCAAGATCAAGCCCGGCGAGCCGTGGTGCGCGTCTCTGCAATTGATGCGGTATGCACGCATCGACGCGCCCGGGAGGTACCGGGTCACGGTCCGCCACGACCTCGGGTGGGCGCCGGGCGCCGCGCCCACCGCCGAGGGCGCGATCGAGCTCCGGATGCCCAGCGAGTCGGAGGCGGAGGCCGTGATCCGCGCGATGGAGGCGCTCCCGCGCGATCCGAGCACGTCGGCGGGCAAGACCGCGATCGCCTTCGCGGACTTCACCGCGCTGCGGTACCCGGTGTACCTCCCCGCGCTCCTCGCGCGCGCGCAGAAGGGCTCGAAGGACGCGCTGACGGCGATCGGGCAGATCCCCACGGTCGAGGCCACCCGCGCGCTCGTCGGCCTCCTCGGTCACGCCGACCGCAGCGTCGCGCGCGGGGCCGCGGGGGTGCTCGCGCTGCGACTGCCGGACCCCGCCCTCCAGGGCGCGCTCCAGCCGCGCAACGTCTTCGCCAACGAGATGCCGGAGCAGCGCAAGTACCTCGCGCAGTCCTGGTCGCCCGACCTCGCCGACGCGGTGCGGGCCGCGGCGCGGAGCTCGCTCGCGTCGAGCGACGTCGACGACGTGCGCGCGGGCGCGTTCATGTTCACCGCGGTCGGGACGCCCGCCGACGCGCCGGCGGTCGCCGCCGCGCTCGGCGCCGCGCTCGAGCGGACGAAGACGGCGGCGCGCGAGACGGACCTCTACCCGCCGCTGCGCGGCGCGACGCAGGAGCTCCTCCGCGCGGCCGAGATCCTCGTCGCGCGGGGGCACGTCCCGCCGTCACCGAAGACGCCCGGCGAGGTCGCGCTCTATCTCGTCGCGCTCACCAAGAGCAAGCCCAAGGGGTGGGAGGGCGAGCTCGGCAAGGCGCTCGCGCACCCCATCCCCTACGTGCAGAAGCTCGCGCTCGAGCGGGTCCCGGCGCCGGTGCCGCCCGAGTACGTCGCCAAGATCGACGCCGCGCTCGGCTCGAGCGACGTCGACGCGCAGATCGAGGCGTGCCACGTCGTCGAGAAGGGCAAGCTCGCCGCGCTCGAGCCGGGGGTCTTGCGCGCGCTCGGCAAGGCGCGCGAGATGTGGCTCGTCCGCGCGGCGGAGGCGGCGGCGATCGCGATCGGGGCCTATCCCAAGGCGCTCGACGCGATCGCGGCGAAGATGGCGGATCCCGCGATGACGCCCGCGATCTTCGACCACCTCCTCGGGCTCACCGACGGCAACGGCCGCTCGGCGGGGGCGGACGCGATCGACGCCGCGCAGGCCAAGGCGCTCGCGGCCGCCTGGGGCGCGTTCGTGAGGGCGCACCGCGCCGACGTCCTCGCGAAGAAGCGCGTCCCGCTCGACGATGCGCCCAAGGACCTCGCACCCAAGGGCTGGACCATCCACCGCAACGGCGGCAAGCCCAACTGGCCCTGAGAGCCCCGATGCGCACGAACCGTACGATCCGGAACTGCCCCGTCCGTATGCAGGTGGTCTGCCCCAAGCGCTGGGACGAGCTCGCGAGCACGGATCGCGCCGACGTCAGGCACTGCGCGCAGTGCGACGAGGACGTCCACTACTGCCGCACGGACGCCGAGACGCTGACCCACGCCCGCGCGGGCCGATGCATCGCGCGGGAGGAGCCGGACTCGAGCGAGCTCCCCAACATCGTCCTCGGGAGGCCCGCCCTTCCCCTCGAGATCACGGAGCAGCAGGAGGCGGCGCTCAGGCTGCGAGCGCGCGAGCGAGGGATCGCGACGCTGCTGAACGGCCGCCTCGAAGGGGCGTCTCGTGACTGCCCCGAGTGCGGCTATCCGGTCCCGGATTTTCGCGTCTCCTGCTACGTGTGCGGCCGCAACCTCGGGCGCGCTTGAGGCGTCACTTCGCGGCGGTGGGGCCGAGGGCGAAGAGCGGCGAGACGAACGCGCTCTTCCTGTCGGCGATCGCGGACGCGAAGGCGGGCGCCTTGACGGCGCGCATGAAGAGGCGCACGCCCTCCGGCTCGTTGCCGTTGCCGTGGAGGAGGACGACCGCGCCGTCGTGCATCGGCTCGCCCTTGGCGAGCCACGCGTCGGCGTCCAGCGCGGCGAGCGAGAGCTCCGCGAGCTCCCCGCGCCGGCGGCGATCGTGGGTGAGCCCCGGGAAGCGGAAGAGCGCGCTCGGCACCGCGCCCTGCGAGAGCAGGAGCCGCTCGTTGTCGAGGACCTCCCGCTTCATGTCGACCTGGGGAGCGGTCATGAAGGCGCACCGCGAGCCCGCGCAGTGGAGCGGGTGCGTGAAGGAGTGGTTGATCCAGACGACGTCGAGCTTCTTCTTGGACTGCCACTCGAGGAGCTGCGCGAGCTCGGTCGGGTGCGCCTTGGCCCACCCGCCCGTCATCGCGATCCCGACGGGGATGGGCGCGCCCAGCGCGTCGCCGGTCGCCACCAGGTAGTCGAAGAGCTCCTTCTCCCACCGCTTCGACGACTGGCACATGTCGATGGTCACCGCGACGCGCTGGCCGCCGGCTGCGCCCGTGCGCGGGGGCAGCTGCAGACTCCGGAGCGTCGCGTCGTCCGCGCGGAGCGCGGCGAGCCTCGACGGGAGCGCGCCGCCGCTGCTCGCGGAGCCGGCGGAGCTCGCGCGATCGAGGGCGGCCTTCGCGACGACGCTCGTGCGGAACGACTCGGCGTGGGCGACGACGTAGGACGCGACGCCGTCGTACGTCAGCGTGCGGAGGACGACGACGTGGTCGCCGCTCTCGAGCGCGGGGCCGAGCGCCGCCGCCACGTGCGACGCGACCGCGCGCGTCTCGCCGCTGGCGGCGGCGAGCGAGCCCACCGCGTGGCGATCGGTGAGGGCCGACTCCGCCGCGGTGTCCTCGCCGCCCGCGGCCTCGGCGTCGAGATCCTCGTCGGCCGCGACGTCGGCGCAGCCAGCGGCCGCGAGGGCGACGAGGAGGGCGAAGGCGACGCGGCGCATGGCCCCCTCCGTTGCATGTCGCATTCCATCCTACACAGCCCGAAATTTCGATGATTCTGCCCGTTTGTGTCCGCATCGGATCGGCCGGGCGGATCACCCGGACCCCACCCCCCGAGCCTCGATCCCCGACGATGGATGCGCGCGGGCGGCGTTGGTAAGTCGGGTGCCGATGGCGTCGACGAAGCGTGGGAGCGTCTGGAAGAAGGGGCGGGGCAAGCTCGGGGTGCTCGATCCGCTGCTCGGCTCGTGGGAGACGCAGTCCGACTCCAAGCGCGGTCGCGTGCGGTGTACACGCACCTTCACCCGCGTCCTCGGAGGCAACTGGGTGCAGCTCGACGCGCTCTGGCAGCTCCCGGGCAAGACGTACGAAGAGCGCGCGCTCTTCGGCGTGGACCCGGACGCGGGCGTCGTCTTCCGGTCCTTCACCTCCGACGGAAAGCGCTCGGAGGGCAAGCTCGCCGACGGGCGCGACGTCCACGCCGAAGCGATCGCGTTCGTGGCGGAGATGCCGGCCGGCCTGGCGCGGATGGTCTACTGGCCGGGCGACGACGGCGCGATGTGCTGGGCGGTCGAGTCGAAGACGAAGGCCGGGTGGAGCCGGTTCACCCACCACGTCTACACGCGCGCCTGACCAGGCCGCCTCCGTCGCCGCGCGATCACCGTCCGGCGTCGTCCAGCCTCGCGGCGATCGCGTCGAGCTCGGGGGTGCGCCTGCGCTCCCGGGCGAGCGCCTTGCGGAGCGCCTTGATGCTCGCCTCGTGCCCCGCGGCGCAGGCGAGGTGCGCGCGCTTCCAGGTCACGGACCCGTCCGAGGTCGACAGCCCACCGGTCCGGAGCGCGAGTGTCCCTGCCGGGATACCCTCTTTGCAGACACGGCAACGGCTCTTCGCGTTCTCGAGCACCTCGACGCACGGCGGCGTCTCCGCGCCGTCGACCTCGTCGTCGCCGGGAGGGACGACGGGCGCGCCGTCGAGCCCGATCGTCGCGCGCGCGCCG
>JAEUKG010000505.1 GCA_016794325.1 Myxococcales bacterium
GCCCTGCACGACATGAACCGCCTCGAAGTCACGGAAACAACTGCACCAACTGCCGAGGTGGCGCCGCCGCCGAAGCCCCGGAAGCCGCGCGGCTTCGCGGCGATGGATCGCAAGAAGGTGAGCGAGATCGCGAGCAAGGGAGGCAAAGCCGCCCACGCCGCGGGCACCGCCCACGAGTTCTCGAGCGAAGAGGCCCGCGCGGCCGGCAAGAAGGGCGGCCTCGCTCCCCACGTTCGCCGTGGCACCGCGGCGCCCGCCCCGAAGTCCGAAACTCCTGTGAGCTGAACCCCTTGGGGTGGCCGCGCGGTGCAGGTAGGCTCACCCCCGATGCCCGCGAAGCCCACCCCCAAGAACGCGAAAAAGGCCGCCCCGAAAAATGCCGCCCCGAAAAACACCGCCCCGAAAAAGGCCGCCCCGAAAAAGGCCGCCCCGAAAAAGGCCGCCCCGAAAAAGGCCGCCCCCCAGAAAGCGTCGAGCGCCCCCGCGAAACCCGCTGCCGGAGCGGGCTCGCGGCAGAAGCCGTGGAAGCTGAAGACCCCGCCGGGCACCTCCGAGTTCCTCGCCTTCGAGGATCCGCAGGCGACCCCCCCCGCGTTGGTCGTCCAGGTCGGAAAGACGGAGCTCCGCTATCACCTGCGGTGCGTCGACGACCTCCTCGCCATGCTCCTCGCCCACGGCGATTGGATGCCCCTCGGAGGAGCCGACGAGCAGAAGCCAGCGCTGGAGGGCTCCGTCGAGGCGTGGGCGCGCTCCGAGACCAACCCCGTGAAGGGCTGGTACGGCTTGAAAAAGGGCCTGCGCGGCCGGTTCGGGGTCTACGTCCCGCCGGTGCTCGAGGCGCTCGGCCTCGTCGAGCTCGAGCACCTGCCCAAGAACAACCGCGTGCGCGCGCGCGAATGACGTCGCCGCGAAGTTGACCTCGGCGCGCGGTTGAGGAACGAAAGGGGCGTGGCTGCACCGCTCCCTCCCGTTCGCGTCCCTCACCCTCACGTCGAGATCTCCGCGGAGATGGACGGGAGCCCGATCGTGCGCGGCACCCGCATCCCCGTGAGGCGTTTGTTCTCGTGGCACCGCCGCGGGATCACGGTGGAGACGCTCCTCAAGCGCTACCCGAAGCTCGGGCCCGCGCGCGTCCTCGACGCCCTCGCGTTCGCCTACGATCACCTCGATCTGATCGAGGCCGACCTCGAGCGCGAGCGCGACCTCGTCGGCCCCGTCTCCGAGCCGCCCGCGCCGATGAAGCAGACGAAGCTGCCGTTCGGGGGTTGACACCGCTCGTCCGCGAGAACTTTTTCGATAGCGGAGCGTCTAGGCGTGGGTGACCATCGCGGGATCCCTCGTGTCCAGCCCCCTTGATGTCGGAAAAACACCGATAGACGCTTACATCCGCGAGCATCTCGGGCGCCTCACCCGAGTCGCGCGGGCGCTCCTCAGTCGCGCCACGGACGTGGAGCCGACGCTCGAAGAGGTGGTCGGCGCGCTCCGCGGCCGCGACGTCAGCGACGGCGACGTCTTCGGCGAGCTCCGCCGGGCGTGCGCTGCGCGCGAAGCGCGCTCGGGTCGCGGCCTCGCCACGGTGACGATGCCCTCGGCCGACGCTCCGACGACGGCGCGCGAGGGCGCCGCCGCGGGAGCGATCGCGGCGCGTCAGCTGCTCGGGCGGCTCAAGCCGACGGAGCGCGAGGCGGTCATCCTCCACCAGATCGGCGGGCTGTCGCGGCGCGAGCTCGCCGTCGCCTGCGGAGTGGACGAAGCGACGGTGATGGCGCGTGTCGGGCGAGGGCTCCTCGCGTTGGGTGTGTCGAAGACGGAGGAGGGCTGACCCATGGCGGAGTGCACGAGGTTCGGTGAGGACGTGGTGGGGCTCCTCGAGGGGACGGCGAGCGACGACCTCTTCGCCCACGTCTCGGAGTGCGACGCGTGCCGCGATCAACGCCACGACGTCGAGGTCGGCATCGACGCGGC
>JAEUKG010000506.1 GCA_016794325.1 Myxococcales bacterium
AGCCGGGACGCGCTGCGCGCCTCGGCGAGCAACCGACCCACCGCCTCCTCGTCGTCGGCGTAGAGGAGCTTGATGGCGACCGCGTGGTCGAGCATGAGGTGCTGCGCCGCCACGACCATGCCCATGCCGCCCTCGCCGAGCAGGCGCTCGACGCGGTACTTGCCGCAAAGGACATCGCCCGCCTTCAGTGGGGCGGGCGCGCCCGTCCGCCGCCGGTCGCGCGCGAGCTTCGACACGCCTTCAGCGTAACTCCAAAGGGCGCGGGTTACCAACCGGACTCTCGGGGGATGTTCAGGTGCGTTTCTCCCTACATCGGGCTACACCAGGCGCCATGACGGACCGCGAGAAAACGGCCGAAGGCTCCTCGCTCGGGGGGCGGAGGGAGCACGCGCTCGGCGTCGCGATCCTCGTGAACCTCGCGATCCACGCGCTCGCGATGCTGGCGATGGCGACGCTCCTCTTGCCAGCGATGCCCGGGGGGCCGACCGGCGACGACCTCGAGCGAGCCCGCCGGATCGCCGAGGCGCCCGCCCTATTCCGGCTGGGATGGCTGCCGTGGCACCTCTGTGCCCTCGCCGACGTGTGGATGGCGGTCGCCCTCGCGCGCTCGCGCGAGGTGCCCCGGCCCGCCGCGTACGCGACGCTCGCCCTCACCGCGCTCGCGGTCGCGCCCGACCAGGCGGCTCAGCTCGCGTGGGTCACGCGCGGCGTCGACCTCGCGCGCGCCGCCGCCGCGACCGGCGACGTCGGCCCGTACCTCGCGTTCGAGCGGCCGGCCTTCGCGCTCACGGCGTCGTGGGCGGCGATCGCGTACACGCTCGGCGCGATCGGGTGGACGGCGTGCCTGCGCGGCAGCGGCGCGTTCTCGAGGGGGCTCGCGCGGCTGTCGTGGGTCGTCTGGCCGTGGATGCTCGCCGTCACCGTCTTGCCGCTCCTGCCTCCGCCCCTCACCCTGCCCGCCCGCGCGACCGCGGCCGGCAACGCGATCGGCTTCGTGCTCCTCGAGGTCTGGCTGTGGTGGGCGGCCGAGCTCGTCCTCGGCCGCGTGCGGCCGCGCGGCCCTTGGGGGCGCGACGCGGCGTGGCGCTCGCCCGTGCGCGGGCCGGTGGGCGCGGCGCTCGACTTCGTCACCAACAGCCGCGTGCTCGCGCTGGCGCTCGAGCCGCTGCCGGTGACGGCGATGAAGAGCCGCATCCGGGACGTGGTGTACGTGAGCTACCTCCTGCCCGCCGACCGCGCCCGGGAGCTCGTCCCCGAGGGCCTCGAGCTCGACACCCTCGGCGAGGGGGGCGATCTCGCGCTCTTCACCTTCCTCTCGTTCCGCCACCACGGCTTCGGCTTCCGGTTCCTCGGGCCGCTGCGGAGGCTCTCGCCGCCGGCGGTGCAGACGAACTGGCGCGTCCACGTGCGCGATCCGCGCACCGGCCACCGCGGCATCGTCTTCGTGACGAACGCGATCGACCGGCTCTTCCCGGCCCTCGGCGCGCGCCTCTTCACCGAGGGGATGCCGATGCACTGGCTCGCCCGCGCGCGCATCGACGTCGAGCCGAGCCGGGCGGTCACGATGGAGATCGACGGCGGAGTCGGCTCCGGCCCGCACGTCTCGGCGAGGCTCGAGGTCGCGGCCGCGGGCGAGCCGTGGCCCGAGCCCTGGTCGCGCGCGTTCGCCGACTTCGACGCCTTCCTCGCCTACTGCGTGCCGCAGGACCGCGCCATGTCCACCCAGCCGTGGCGGCGGCGCACCACCCGGCAGGAGATCCACCTCGGGATCGATCCTGCCTCGTGCGTGCGCCTCGTCGGTGACGTGCGCTCCCCCGAGGCCGACGCGATCGCCGGCGGCGGCCCGTGCGTCTGCTTCCTCGCGCCCGAGGTCGACTTCACCTTCGAGGCCGAGCGCTACGACCCGTGGGTCACGGCGCGTCGGGCTTGACCTCGATCTCCTGGACGCGCGAGCGCGCCGTCTGGAAGGCCTGGAGCACCGGCGCGAGCCGCTCCTTGTCGCTCGACAGGTCCTCCTTCTCGGTCGGGTCCTTCGCGAGGTCGAAGAGCTGGTACTGCGTCCCCCCGAGGTGGATGAGCTTCATGCCCGGCGAGGTGCCGGTGACGAGCGCGCGCCGCGTCATGTTGAACGGGCCCGCCGGCATGTCGATGTAGACGTCCCGCTCGGCGGGGGGGCTCGCCTCGCTCGCGAAGACGTCCCGCACGAGGCTCACGCCCTGCATCTCCGCCGAGTCCTCGGGCCGCGCGACCTGCATCAGCTCGAGGATCGTGGGGGCGACGTCGATGTGGCTCCGCTTCTGGACGACGCGGCCCGCGGGCGCGCCCGGCACGTAGACGAGCAGCGGGACGTGCACGAGCGGCTGCCAGATCTCGGCGCCGTGCCAGCTCATGTTGTGCTCGCCGAACGCCTCGCCGTGGTCGGCGGTGACGATGATCGCGGTGTCTTTGCCCCACGGGGCGGCGGCGACGGCGTCGAGCAAGCGGCCCACGTGTTTGTCGGTGAACCAGATCTCGCTGTCGTAGGCGGCGCGGGTGGCGGCGGCGCCCCCCCGGGCCTCGCCCTGGAAGTCGGGGCCCTCGGGGTGCGGCACGTACTGCGCGTGGGGGTCGAAGTAGTGCACCCACATGAAGAAGGGCTTGTCGGTGTTGGCCGGGTCGGCGACGAGCTTGAGCGCCGCGTCGCTGATCTGCGCGCTCGTCACCGTGTTGTCGTTGTCGGTCATCGTCGGAGGCAGCGCCGACAGATCCCACTGGTCCATGCCTTGGGTGACCCCGCTCCAAGGCCGGAAATACCAGTGCGCCGCCGCGCCGAACGTCCGCACGCCCGCGTCGTGGAGGCGCTCGGTGACGAAGACGTTCTTGGGATCGTAGGAGTTGAAGTGGCTGCCGTCGCGGTAGGTCTCGCTCGGGTAGCGTCCGATCAACATCGGACCGATGCACTTGCCGGTGTAGGACGCGAGCGAATACGCGTTCTCGAAGACCGTGCCCCGGGCCGCGAGCTTGTCGAGGTTCGGAGTCACCGGCTTGGGATAGCCGAGGAACCCGACGTCCGCCCGCAGCGTGTCGATCGTGACGAGCAGGACGTTCAAGCGGCGGTCGATGCGCTTCGGCGCTGCCGCCGTCTTCACCGGGGGCGGCGGCGGCGGGGTGTCGGCTCCCGAGCAGTCCTCGTCGACGCCGTTGCCGGGGACGTCGAAGGCGCCGGGGCTCACCTTCGGATCGGCGTCGTTGCAGTCGCCGCCGCCGAACGCCGCGCTGTAGCCGTCGTGGTCGCGGTCGGTCGCGCGCCGGGCGAGCGCGAGGCCGATCTTGCCGAGCGGCGCGACGCGCTCGATGGCGCGCGCGAGCTCGGGCTGCGCGGTGAGCGCGCTCGCGGCGTGCGCGGTCGCGGCGGCGGGCGCGAACCCCGCGAGCGCCGCCGCGAGGGCGACCACGACCGCGCCGCGCGCGCGCGACGCGCCGACTGCGAAGAGGTACCCGGCGAGCGCGATGACGATCACGTTGGCGAGCGGGCGGAGGTCGAGCTCGCGACGCTTGAGGACCCCGAAGATGCCCAGCGCGCCGAAGCCGTCCCCGCCGGTGTCGCCGAGCGCGACCCCGACCCCGAAGAGCGCGCTCGCGACGAGGAGCGCGGCGCCGCCGGTCAACGCCGGATCGATGACCCAGCTCGAGCGCTCCGCGAGCGCCGCGAGGAGGCGACGCGTCGGTGCGAGCGCCGCGAGCACCGCCGCCGCGAGCACGAGCAGGAGCGCGAGCGCGCCGACCGCGAGGGTGAGCCCGACCTCGCGAGGCTCACCCTCGGCGA
>JAEUKG010000546.1 GCA_016794325.1 Myxococcales bacterium
GCACGCTGGCGTCGACGTGGCGAGCGGCGGCGGCGAAGTCGCCGCGTGCCCTCGCGACGCCGGCCAGCAAGGCGCGGCTCGCGCGGCGCTCGTCGGCCTCGGGGGCGCCCGCCTGGGGACCGAGGGCGAGCGACGCGCAGCGCTCGGCCGCGGCCTCGATCGCGCGGACGTCCTTACCGCTCGAGGCGACGTGGACGGCGTGCCCCTCCGCGGTGGTCGATCGCCCGTCGCGCCGCTCGATCTGGGAGAGGAGGAGCTCGCGCTCGCTCGGCGAGAGCGTAGCCCCCGCTCGCTCGACGAGCGCCCGCGCCCGCGCGAGCGCGCCCATGGTCACGAGCGCTCGCACCGCGCCTGCCACCATGCGTGGGCTGTCGGGGCTCGCCGCGCCCGCGAGCACGGCGTCGATGGGCGGACCGCGCCGGACCATCGCGAGCTCCGCCGCGAGCGCGGGATCGTCACCGCCCTCGCGCTGCGCTCGCTCGTACTCCAGGCCCCGCAGGGCCTCCCTCCACGTCGGCTCGGCCATCCGTCGCTCCTCCTCGAAGGACCCTCGAGCGTATTTCAGGCCCCGGCCGAACACCACCCCCGACCGGCCCCTCCGCATCGCCAAATCACCATTCCTTCCGAACACTTGAAAAATATTTGCAGGGCGGTGTGACGAGACGGCTCGGCGGAGGACTACCCGGGCATGTCGCTTCGATCGTCCCTCCGCTCCGCGCTCTCGTTCGCGCCGCTCGCCCTCCTCACGACCCTGAGCGCGGTCACCTTCGCGGTCTTCTTCGGCGGCGGCTTCCACAGCATCCTCGCGTGGCTCGCGCTGCAGACGCTCGTGCCGGCCGCGGCGTTCCTCGTCCTCGCCGGCACCCTCGTCGTCACCCTCCGCCGACGCCGCGGTCTCGCCCGGCTCGGGCTCACCGCCGCCGTCTCGCTCGCGTCGATGTGGCCCGCCGCCTGGCTCTTCGGCGCGCTCTCGATCACCTATCCGTATTCGATCGCGTCGTCCCGGCCCGCGGCGACGGTGCGGCTCCCGACCGACGCGCCGATGATCGTCCTCTGGGGCGGCGACGACCACGCGCACAACTACCACGCCGCCTACCCCGATCAGCGCTGGGCGTACGACCTCGCCGTCGAGCCCACGCTCGCGGGCTCGGCGCGGCTCGAGGACTACGGCTGCTACGGGGTGCCGGTCGTCGCCCCCACGAGCGCGCGCGTCCACCTCGCGCACGACGGCGAGCCGGACGAGACCCCCGGTCGGCTCTCGGGGAACGTCCGCGCGCCGCTCGGCAACCACGTCGTGCTCGCGCTCGACGGCGGCGGCTACCTCGTCCTCGCGCACCTCCGGCGCGGGAGCGTCGTCGCGCGCGAAGGCGACCGCGTGGCCGAAGGAGCTCCGCTCGGCGCCTGCGGCAACTCGGGCAACACGAGCGAGCCCCACCTCCACGTGCACGTCCAGCGCCAGGATCCGCGAGGGCGCCCGGTGGGCTTCTCGGAGGGCCTGCCCCTCTACTTCCGGGACCACGGCGGGGCGCCGATGCCGCGCGGCGGGATCGAGGTCGGCTCCGGCCGCGCCCGCGCGACCGGCGACCGCGTCGCG
>JAEUKG010000551.1 GCA_016794325.1 Myxococcales bacterium
GAGAACGTCCGCTGGGGGCTCCGGATCAGCGAGACCTTGATCGAGGCGGGCTTGCCCCGCTCGAGCGTCACGTCTTGGGTGAAGAGCCGGCTCCCGTTCCTCACCACCGCGACGGTGTGCGGGCCCGGGGCGACGTCGACCGGGCGCCCGAACGGCGCGACCCCGACGAGCTTTCCGTCCACGTACACGTCGCACGCGGCGGCGACGTCGACGGTGAGCGGCGCGGGGCGCTCGGGCATCACCGCCTCCACCGTCGCGGTGTTGCCGAGATCGCCGAAGGTGTCGCGCTCCACGTCGAAGTAGCCCTCGGCGACGACCCGCACGCGGTGGCGCCCGGGCTCGACGTCGCCGACGAAGGGCGCGGGCCCCACCGGCTTGCCGTCGAGGAGGACCTGCGCCACCTCCGCCGTCGACGTCACGTAGAGGCGCGCGCGCTTCGGCGCGTCGGGCTGGGTGACCGCGGCCGACTGCGGCTCCAGCCGAGCGACGATGGGCTCGAGCTCGGCGACGCCGTCGGTCGCGTCGTTGCGCCGGCCTCCCTCCGGGACCTCCGCGAGGTATTTGCGGTAGTGCTCGAGGGCGCGACGCGCCATCTCCGGCTTCTTCCCCGCGAAGTAGAGCTTCTTCTCGGCCTGGGCGTACGAGAAGAGCACGCTCGGGCGGGGGGCGAGCTTGTAGGCGTCCTCGAAGGCCTGGACCGCCGACTCGTAGCGGCCCGCCGAGTAGGCCTGCGCCCCGGCGTTGAAGAGCGTCTTGGCCTGCTCGAGCTGCGCCGGCGTCCCGGCGTTCGCGGGGCGCGTGGACGCGACCAGGGCCATCGCCATCGCGATGGTGAGGATCGCGCGCCTCATCGTGCTTTTCCTTTCAGGACGCGCGCCACCCCGTCGTCGACGACCACGATGTCGTCGATTCCATCGCCGTCGACGTCCCCAGCCCCCATCCCGGTCACGTTCTTGAGCGCCTTGCCTGCGACGTCGAGCACGGTCGGGGTGAGCTGTCGGCCATCCACCCGTCGGAGCTCGTAGACCCCGTTCGGCTTGGCGAGGGTGGCCACCACGAGGCTCGGGCCGCGCTCCGAGGTGACCCTCGCGGACGCAAACGCCGAGGCCCCAGGGATGATCGCAGGAGCGCCGTATTTGCCGCCGCCCTCGCCGAACAGGACCACCACGTCCTTGTCCGCGGCCGTGGTCCCCTGCACGAGGACGACGTCGAGCTTGCCGTCGAGATCCACGTCGAGCACGGCAAGGTCGGCGTCCGGCACCACCGCCTTCGCGAGGGTGCCGAGCGGTGACGTCTTGAGGAGCCGCGCCTCGAGCCCGAAGACGGTCGGAGCGGCGCGGCAGTCGCTGGTGTCAGGCCGAGCGTCGCTCCTGCCCACCCGATACAGCTTCGCGGGGTTGTACACGGGCGCCGCGCCAGCGCGAGCGCTGTTGCTCGACTGAGCGACCACCACCTCGTCGACGCCGTCGGCGTCGAGATCGGCGGTGACCGCGTGGACCGACTCCGAGTACACGAGCTGGCTCGTCGGATCCTGCGAAGGGTCGTTGAGCTTCCGGCAGTCAATCTGGCGCGTGTCGGGGGTCTCCGTGAGGCGCGTGGGCGCAGGCTCCTTCTGGTCGTCCCAGGGCGCGAGGCGCGGCGTGCAGAACTCGCGGCCCGGCTGGGTCGCGACGAGCGGCGCACCGGGGCCGAAGAACAAACCACGAGTGCAGCTCTCGCGGAGGACGGCGTTCTTGTAGAGGCCATCGCAGCCGCAGGGGTTGAGGGCGAAGGGCAGGACGGCGACGTCGACGGTTCCCGGCGCGCGGAGCGCTCCCGCAACGACGGCGGCGGGGAGCGCCTGCCCGATCGTCACTGGCGCGGTCGGGCGCCGTTCGGCGGACCCGAGCACGACGATCTGACGGGAGAACGTCTGGCCTCCCTCCTTGGCGATGGTGGTGATGCCGAGCGCGTCGACTGCCCCGAGGAGCACGCCCGACTCGGACGCGCCGTAGTTCACCATCGACACCAGGTTGGTGACGATGCCGAGGGTCACGGTCTGGGAGGGCGTGCCCCCGCGCTCTCCGAACACGATGCGGATGCGGTACGCCAGGGCATCACCGATCGGATCGCTCTTCTCGGCGTACGCGACGTCGGAGACGCCGTCACCGTCGAAGTCGCCGACGACCATGCGGGTCGGCGGACGCTCGGTAGAGACGGTCGCGACGCGGATCCCGACCGCGTTGACCGAGACCAGATCGAAGTCCGACTGGCCCTCGACGCGCGCAACGATGTCGGTCTTGCCGTCGCCGTTGAAGTCCCCCGCGACCCCCTCCGCCCAGGCGCCGTTGGTCTTCACGTACGAGCTCACGCTGACGGCGCTCCCCGACGCGTCGGGCGCTCCCGCATCCCCCGCGCCGCCGCCCGAGGCCTGCCCGACGGTCACCACCTGCGGGGTCACGAGGTCAACCACACCGTCGCCGTCGAGGTCCTCGATGGCCACGAGCCCCTGCCCGTAGATGGCCTTACCCTCGGCGGTGTCCGTCGCCTCGAACGTCGGCTGGATGGCGCCCGCAGGGGTAATCGTGCTCGCGTACATCCTCAAGCGGTTCGACGGGTCTCGCGTCTCCATGAAGATCACGTGTGCGTTCTTGAGGTCGGCGATGACGACGTTGGTGAGCGTCAGGTCCGCCGGCGCGCCGGCGGGGAGAGCGACGGTCTTGCCGCTAGGCAGCCCCTCGTGAATCACGGCGACGTTCCCGGTCGCCGGGTCCTTCCGGAGGCTGCAGGGGGACGTGATCAACACGCCGCGGCTCGCCGGGCTCCAGAGGAGCACGTCGCCGCAGACCGAGCTGCTCTGCAGGAGCCGGAGCGGCTTGCCAGGACGGCCCGCAAGCACGCGGACCGCGGCGATGTCGGAGTCTCCGAGATCCGCGACGACGAACTTGTCGCTCTTGCGTGAGTCGAGGAAGAGCGTCCTGTTCCCCGTCCCCGCGCGCGCGAGGTAGTACTCGGCGGTCGCGGAGTCGGCCGTGGAGTCGAGGAACACGGGCACCGCGCGCAGTGCGCCGAGCGTGATGTCCGAGGGGTTCAAGGTCGGGACGATCTCCCGCTTCTCCTTGGTGACGGAGAAGAAGTTCGCGCCGATGGTGCTCGCTGCGATCGACTTCTGCCCGGTCTTGTCGAAATCGACGAACGAAGGCGTCCCGAGGCGCCCGAGCTCGAGCGCCTTGGGATCGAGCGTCCCGTCGGCGTCGAAGAAGTGGGCCTGCACCTTGGTGGTGTTGTCCGGCCCGACGGCGGTCATCGTCACCGTGTCGGCGCGCTTGTCGCCGTCGAGGTCTCCGACCATCACCCGGGTGACGGCGGAGCGCAGCCGTGGCCCCTCCTCCAGCCTGCCGCTCGGCTCGCGGCACAAGCCGTCGGTGCCGCAGCCCCACCCGGCAGGGCACTTGCCGACGGCGCAGTCGAGGTGACACTCGCCCTCGGTGCCGGGCGCGCGGCACATCGTCCCATCCCCGCGCGGAAAGCCGTCGCAGTCCTCCTTGGCCTCCACCACCCCGTTGCCGCACTGGTTCTCGCCGACCGGATCGAGGGTCGCGCACGCGGCGACGGCGAGCAGACCGCCGAAGGCCCAAACGATTCTTCGTCTCTTCAAGCGCTCACCCCTGGTCAGTGGAACTGCTCGAGGTCTTTGTGGATCGTGGTCCCCGTGCCCGTCGGCGCCAGCCCTCCGGACGGCGCCCTCTCCATCGCCACGGCGACGGGCGCGTCCTTGTCGGGGGTGACGGTGAGCGTGTGGGGTTTGTATCCCGGCGCCTTCACCGTCAGCTCCACTGGGCTCGCCCCGTACGGGAGCTCGACGGGGGCGCTCGCCTCGCCGACGAGCTCCTTGCCGCGGAACACCTGCGCCTTGGGCGGCGCGCCGGTCAGCGTGACGAGCACCTTGTCGGGCTTCGGGGTGGCGGACGGCGCGCTCGCGGCGGCGATCGCCGACGACGGCGAGGCCGACGCGCTCGGGGCGCCGGTCGCGGTCGCGGTGACGGAGCTCGCCGCGCCCGCGCCGGGATCGGCCGACTTCATGCGCCAGGCGCCGGCGGCGCCCCCGAGGAGCAGCACCGGGATGGC
>JAEUKG010000617.1 GCA_016794325.1 Myxococcales bacterium
CGTGCGAGGCGAACAGGCACGCGGTCAACAACGTAACGCGTGCGGCTCAGGCCCCTCGCCGGTCGCGCCGCCGCCGGGATGCGGCGGGCGCGCTCAATCCACGCGCGCGCTCAATCCACGCACGCCCCCGCGGGCGCGCGCGGGGGCGGCCCCGCGGTCGCCTGCGCGAGGAGGCTCCCCGCGACGCCGCCGAGGAGGGTGAGCGCGAGCGCGGCCACGAACACGTAGACGCCCGTGCGCGGCACGACGCGGTCGGTCGCCGAGCGCGGAGACGGCGCGCGCGGCGCTCGAGGGATGGCGACCGGTGCGTCGCTGGTGGGGGCGCGGCCGTCCCGTCGCGGCAGCAAGGTGAGGCCGACCGCGCGCTTCTCCGGCTCGCCCGCGAGCCAGCGCTCGATCGCGCGTCGCATGTCGTCGCACGTCGCGAAGCGCTGCTCCGCGCGGGGGAGGAGCGCGCGGTCGACGATCAAGGCGAGATCGAGCGGGACGCCCGGCGCGGCGTCGCGGAGCGAAGGCGAGGCCTGTCCGCGGCGGCGGACGACGTCGAACGGTCGCTGGCCGGTGAGCATCTCGAAGAGGAGCGCGCCGACGCCGTAGATGTCGGTCGCGGGAGGCAGCTCGGCCCCCGGTACCACGCTCGCGTCGGCCAACCCGAGGAGCTTGACCCGCTCGGCGGCCCCGGCGCGCGTGACGAGGACGTGCTCGGCCCGCAGATCGCCGTGCACGACTCCCGACGCGTGGGCCGTCGAGAGCGCGGCGAGGAGCTGCCCCGCGATCGTGGCCGCGCGCTCGGGAGCGAGCCGCCGCTCTCGGGCGATGCGCGTCCGCAGCGCCTCGCCGCGGACGAGCTCGGTGACGACGAGGGCGTGCGGCGCCTCGCTCACCGCGAGGACGCGCACGAGCCCCGGGTGCCGAACCTCGGCGGCGGCGCGCGCGTGGCGGAACGCGAAGGCGGCGGAGTCGCCGCGCAGGACCTTGACCGCGACCCGCCCGCCGACCGTGAGATCCGTCGCCTCGAAGACGGCGCCTCCACGCCCGCGACCGAGGATCCCTTCGAGCCGGTAGCGGCCCCCGACGACGTGGCCGGGGCGCGCGCTCGATGGGGCGCGGGCCGAGGGGAGGGGCGGGCGCGAGACGTCGTCGGGGCTCATCTTCGTCCACTGGAGCAGGCGGCGTGCCAAGCTGCGCGCGCGGGCGAACAGGGGCCGCTCGCCGCGGAGTCACGCGCCTTTCCCGGCCTCGCGACCCACCGGACGGCGTCGCGACGACGGGGCGCGGCGGAGCGACGGGTGCGGGGAGCGGGGCCGATGTGCGCACGAAGCGCAAGCGTGCGCCCAGGCGCCTTGGTAACATCGGGGTGATGTCCCGAGGAGCGCCGCAGATCCTCGGTCGCTATGCGCTGCACGACGAGTTCGCGCGCGGCGGGATGGCCCAGCTCCACTACGGGACCGTGCTCGGGGACGCGGCGTTCCAGAAGACGGTGGCGATCAAGCGGCTGCTGCCCCAGCTCAAGGCCGACGCCGAGATCGTGACGATGCTCATCGACGAGGCGCGCATGGCGTCGCGGGTGAGCCACCCGAACGTCGTCTCCATCCTCGACGTGATCGCCGAGGCCGGCGAGGTCGCCCTCGTGATGCCGTACGTCGACGCGGAGTCGCTCGCGCGCCTCGTCGCCGCCGCGCGGGCCTCGGGCGCCGGGTGCCCGGTGCCGATCGCGTCGCGGATCGTCCACGACGTCCTCCTCGGCCTGCACGCCGCGCACGAGGCCAAAGACGCCGCCGGGCAGCCGCTCGGGCTCGTCCACCGCGACGTATCCCCCGAGAACGTCCTCGTCGGCGCCGACGGCGTCGCGCGCGTCGCCGACTTCGGCGTCGCCAAGGCGCGGGGCAAGCTCGTCGTCACGCGCGAAGGGGTGGTGAAGGGCAAGCTGCGCTACATGGCGCCCGAGCACTTCAGGGGGCGCGAGGTCGACCGACGCGCAGACTTGTATTCTGCAGGTGTCGTCCTGTGGGAGCTCTTGGCGGGTGAGCCGCTGTGGGCGGGGGCGGGGGAGGCTCAGCTCGGGCTGAAGATCCTGAACGCGGCGATCGCTCCGCCGAGCGCGAGGGCGGCGGGGGTGCCAGCCGCGGTCGACGCCGTCGTCGTCCGCGCGACGTCGCGTCGGCCCGAGGGCCGGTACGCGACCGCGCGCGAGATGGCAGCCGCGCTCTTCGAGGCGACACCGCTCGCGAGCTCCGACGACGTCGCCGCGTGGGTGGCCGCGCACGCCGGCGACGTCATCGCCGCGCGCGCCGCGTTCATCGAGGGCATCGAGCGCGCGGGGCTCGCGAGCCTCGGCGGCGCGCCCGAGCCGTCCGCGATCTCGGCTCCGCGCGACGAGCCGGAGGCGGCGCCGGCCCGACCGAGCGAGGCGCCCACACGAACCGTCGTCGCCGGGCTCGGGGTCGCGGCGGCGGTCGCCGCGGTCGTGGTCGTCGTCGCCGTCGTTCGAGCGTCGCTCGGCGCCGAAGCTGGGGAGGAGGCGCGCGTCCCTGCCGCCGCGGCGGCGAGCGCGGCGCTCGCGTCGGCCGCGCCGCCCGCCTCGGCCGAGCCCCCACCGCCGCCCGCGTCCGCGGCGCCGGCGTCGCCGCCCGCGAGCCAACGGAGCACGCCCGTGATCGCCGCGCCGCGCGCGCCGGCGCGCACGTCGTCCGGGGCCCGGTGCGATCCGCCGTTCACCGTCGACGCCGCGGGACGCAAACACTACAAGGTCGAGTGCGTGCGCGGCCAGTGACGAGCGCGGCGGCGTGCGTGTATCGTTGGGGCGTGCGTCGTCACGCCGCCGTCTGTCTCGGGTTCGCGCTCGCGGCCCTCGCGCCCCGGAGCGCCCGCGCCGACGAGGCTGCGGTCTGCGTCGCCGCCTCCGACCGCGGGCAGGTCTCGCGCGACGAGGGGCGGTTCCGCGCCGCGCGTGAGGAGTTCCTCAAGTGCTCACGCGACGTCTGCCCGCGCCTCGTGCGGAAGGACTGCGCCCAGTGGCTCGAGGAGACCGCGCCGCGCATCCCCACCGTCGTCTTCGGGGCGAAGGACCCCGACGGCCGCGACGTCGACGGCGTGAGCGTGAAGATGGATGGCGCGTCGCTGGCGCCCAAGCTCGACGGGCGCGCGGTGAGCGTGGATCCCGGCAACCACGTCTTCACCTTCGAGGCGCCGGGCTACGCGGCCAAGGACGAGCGCGTCCTCTTGCGCGAGCGCGAGCAGGGGCGGGCCGTCTCCGTCACCCTCACGCCGCTGTCGAGCCGTCCGTCCCCGCCGCGTCCGGTCGACCGCCCGCCGCCCGCGAAGGGGGCAGGGCCCCCGCTCCTCACGTGGATCCTCGGCGGGGCCGGCGTCGGCCTCGTGGGCGCCGGCGCCGCCGTCTACGTGCTCGGCGTCGTCCAACGCAACGATCTCGAGAAGGAGTGCGCACCGAACTGCACCGACGCGCAAATCGATCCGGTGCGCACGAAGAACGTCGTCGGGGTCGCGCTCGGCGCGGCCGGGGTGTCGGCGCTCGTGGGGGCGGCGGTGGTGTGGCTCGTCGCGCCGGGCTCGAGCGACGGCGCGCAGGCGGGGTTGTGGCTCGGGCCAGGCTCGCTGCACGTGGGCGGCCGCTTCTGACGGCGCCCGCGCGCGAGCCCTTCAGTCGTCCCCTTCGGGCTCGTCGTCGCTCTTGCGCGGTCGCGGGATGCCGAGCGCGTCGAGGCGGTTGAGCATCGTGCGCCGCGAGATCCCGAGCATCTTCGCCGCACGCGTCTGGTTGCCGCCGCAACGGTCGAGCGCGTCGAGCACGCGCTGGCGCTCGCCGTCGTCGATCTTGGGGCGGTGCGGTCCGACTCCGCTCGGGGCGACCGGGGGAGGCGGCAGGGTGGGGGCGGCGGGGGTGGTGGCGTACGCATCCGTCGGCCTCGGCGGCGCGGCGTAGCTCGGCGGCCGGCTGCGGGTCCCCGCGGGCTCGAAGCGCAGGTCCGCGGCCTCGAGCGCCGGGCCGCGCGCCAGCAAGACGCTCCGCCCGATCACGTTCCGGAGCTCGCGCACGTTGCCGGGCCACGGGTACGCGATGAGGGCGTCCATCGCGTCGCGCGAGATCGCGAGCTTGCGCGTTCCGTGCTGCTTCGCGGCGGCCTCGATGAAGCGGGCGGCGAGCTCGGGGATCTCGGAGGTGCGCTCGCGGAGCGGCGGCACGTAGACGCTGATGCCGTCGAGTCGGAAGAAGAGGTCCTCGCGAAAGCGCCCTTGCGCGACCCAGTCGCGCAGGTCGCGGTTGGTCGCGGAGATGAATCGCACGTCGATGGATCGAGGCTTGAGGCTCCCGACCCGGGTCACCTCGCCGCTCTCGAGGACGCGCAGGAGCTTGGCCTGTGTGGTGAGCGGGAGCTCTCCCACTTCGTCGAGGAACAACGTGCCGCCGTGCACGCTCTCCACCAAGCCGGGCTTGGCTTGGTGGGCGCCGGTGAACGCCCCGCGCTCGTAGCCGAAGAGCTCGGCCTCGAGGAGCGACTCGACGAGCGCCGCGCAGTTGATCTTCGAGAACGGCGCGCCGGAGCGCGGCGAAGACTCGTGGATGCGGCTCGCCAGCACCTCCTTGCCGACCCCGGTCTCACCCATGAGCACGACGCTGAGGCTGCTGCGCGCGACGACGTCGAGGAGCTCGTACACGCGCGCCATCTCGGCGTCGACGACGACGGGGCTGCCTTCGCCGCTCGCGCTCTTCGTCGCGTGCGCGGCGTGACTGGCCGCCATCGCCCGCCGCGACTCTTCGGCCGACTGGACGACGACCAAGACGGCGCCCACCTCCACCAGCGCGCCCGGGCGCAGCCCGACGCGTTGGCCCTGGCCGAGCCGCTGGCCGTCGACGAAGGTCCCGTTCGAGCTGCCGAGATCCTCGAGCGCGATGGTCTCCCCGAGGTGGAGCGCGGCGTGCGTGCGCGACACCGAGCCGTGGTCGACGCGGACGTCGACGCCTTCGCCCCGCCCGAGGGTGAGCGTCCCGCGCGGCGGCAGATCCATCATCACGGAGCCGCCCTTCCACACACAGACGATGCGCTGACCGCGCGCCGACGGCATGGGATCGGTGCTCGCGTCGCCGGTGCCCGGGCCTCCCAGCTCGAAACCGCGTCGAGTCATCCCTGGCTCCAGCGTACACGCTGTGCGGGCGGCCACCGGGCGAAAAAGTGCTACCCTCAACAGGTCGGCGTGCGCGCGTGCGCCTCGCCGCGGCCGCCTCCGCCACTCCTACGCCCCTCCTGGCACGTCTACACGGATAGCTTGATGCGTGACCTCCCCGTCCCTGCCGTGAGCGCGCTCGTGGGCGCGCCGCTCGTCGCTGCCGTCGTGTCGTGGGCCGCGCCCGCCTCGGCGCAGCTCACGCCTCCTCCTCCGGTCGGCCAGCAGCCGGCGCAGCCGGCGCCCAGCGGGCAGCCGGGCCTCGCCCCTCCGCCGCCGATGGACCCGAGTCTCCAGCCGCCGCCCCCGGGAGGCGACTCCACCGTCGACCAGCTCCAGAAGGCGGAGAAGGAAGACAGCGGGCGGAAGTTCGAGCTCGTGTGGGTCAACGCCGACGTCGGCGGCTCGTACATCAACATGCAGCAGTTCGACGAGAAGAGCCTCGGCCTCACCCGGTCGAAGGCCGGTGGCCCCATGTTCGGCCTCTCGGCCGGCGTGCGGCTCGTCCTGCTCACCCTCGGGGCACGTGTACGATACAACCTTCTGTCCGCGTTCTCGATGTGGCAGATCAACGGCGAGGTCGGCCTCAAGGTGCCGATCAGCAGCTTCGACTTCTTGGTGGGCGTCCACGGCGGGTGGTCGTTCCTCGGCTCGCTCGGCGACGCCTCGCTGTCCACCTCCACCGACCGCGCGCCTGGCGACGTCTCGGTCCGGGGCTTCAACGGCGGCCTCGACGCCGGCTTCGACTACTACGTCGCCCACTTCTTCTCGCTCGGCGTGGGTGCGACCGGCGACGTCCTCTTCCTCTCGCGGCCGCCGGCGAGTATCCCTGCCGACACACCCCCGGACGTGCGGCAGCGCATCGAGAGCGATCCGCTCTACAAGAGCTCGGGGTCGAGCATCGGCTTCGGCTTCGCGGGGATGGCCCGCCTCGGGCTGCACTTCGGCTTCTGACGTCGATGCGCCGCATCACGAACCCCGCGGAGCTCGTCCAGGCGATGCGGGCTCGATGCACGATGCGCCTGGCGGAGCTCGCCGCGTTCCGCGACGGGGCGGGGCCGACGGGCGCCGCGCCGGGCGAGAGCGCCTCGTACCGCTCCCGATGGCGCTTCACGTCTCACCTCCTCTACCACGTCGAGGAGCTGCCGGACGACGTCGGCCAGCTCGGCGAGCTGCAGGAGATCCTCGAGCTCTCCATCGAGGCGGCGCAAGAAGACGCGGACGGCGGCGCCGCGCGCCGGACCGACTCTTCGTCGGCGATCCTCGGCTCCGCCGTCGCGAGCGAGGCCGAGTTCGCGAGGGCTTGGCTCGAGGCGCCGAAGGTGCCGCGGGGAGGGTTCCCCCACGTCCCCGATCGCCGCGTGCTCGACCACGACACCTACGCCAAGATGTGGCGCCTCTTGTCGGTGAAGTTCCCCGACGTCAAGCGGGGGCCCGCCGGCGCGGAGGTGCCCTGGGGCACGGACCTCGCCCGCGTCGCCGCGATCCTGCTCAAGAAGGGGATCGACACCGTCTACCTCGTGCACCCCAAAGACCGCGCGTCGAGCTTCGTCGCGTCGGCCACCCTCTTGCCGATGAAGCCGGAGGAGGGGGCGCCGCACTACTTCCCGCCACGCGGCACGTACCTCACCTCGCGCGATTGCGATTTCCACGTGTTCGTCCCGAACGCCGGGCCTCCCCACGCCGACGGCTGGATCGCCAAGAAGCTCCGCGGGGCCTGATCCCCCGGTAACCTTTGCGGAAACTCGCGGTTTGGTAGGCCGTCGAGTACGCTCTCTGCCCATGGGCCGACCCGCGTGGCACAGGCGAATCCTCCTCATCGATCGGCGCTTCCAGCTGAAGTACACGCTCTGGCTCGTCGGGGTCGTCGCCGCGGTGCTCGTCGTCCTCGGCTTGCTCGTCGGCAAGCTGGCGACGAACGCGATCGGGTACGCGGAGATCGCCTCTGCGCAGGCCGAGAAGGCGACCCGCGAGTCGCACACCGCCTCCCGCGTCACCCAGATGAACGCCGCGCTGGCGACCGGCAACGACCCGACGCTCCTCGCGCTCCTCGACGAGGAGACCAAGAAGCTCGATCAGAAGCGCGACCAGGAGCTCGCCGAGATCGCCGCGCGCAAGAGCGCGGTGACGTCGCTCCGCACGTCGCTCCTCGCCGTGGTGTCGGCCGGCGGCGCGGTGCTCCTCGGGGTGCTCTTCTTCATCGGCGTCCTCGTGACCCGGCGGGTGGTCGGGCCGGTGTTCAAGATCAAGCGGCTCCTGCGCCGTGTCGGCACCGGACGGCTCGTGGTCAACGAGCGGCTGCGCCACGGCGACGAGCTCGGCGACCTCTTCGACACGTTCCTGCAGATGACGTATTCGCTCACCGCGCTCCAGCGAGGCCGCCTAGCGACGCTCGACGCCACCATCGCCCGCGCCGAGCGCGCAGGCACGTCCGACGAGGTGATGGATGGGCTGAAGGCGCTCCGCGCCCAGATGGCGCTCGGCCTCGAGTCGAAGGGCGTGCGCCCATGAACGACCTTTCGCCGCGCGTCAAAGAGGCGTTGAAGACGATCCTCCAGCGCTTCGAGGAGCACGAGTTCGCGCCGATGCCCATCGTCGATCTCGGGGTGATGATCGCGCAGGCCGACGGCAAGTTCGACGCCGCGGAGGCGCTCGCGCTCACGAGCCTGGTGGGGCGCCTCCTCGGGGCGGAGATGAGCGTCGACATCGTCGAGCTCCTCTTCAAGGCGAGCTCCGAGGTGCTCGAGCTCGCCGGGTTCGAGTCCCGGGCGCGCCTCCTCGGGGAGGTGCTGCGCGACTGCGACGCGGTCGAGCCTGCGTTCGTCGTCGCGGTCGAGCTCGCGCTCTCCACCGAGCGCTCTCCCGACTCGCTCCGCCTCGTGAAGGCGGCGAAGCCGGCGCCGCGGCGCATCCGCGATCCGGAGCGGAGGGTCCTCGAGCAGCTCGCCGACGCCGCGGGGCTCCCGCGCTCGCGGCTGGAGGCGCTCCTGCAGCAGGCGATCGCCGACGCCGCGCGCGCCAGCCAGGCCCCGCCCGCGCCGCCGGAGGCCACGGAGGCTTGATGCAGGCGCTGCGCTGGATCGTGCCCGCGCTCGTCCCCGCGCTCTGCGTGCTCGCGCTCGTCTTCTTCTCCGACAAACGCCGCGAGCCGTGGCCGGTCGTCCTCGGGACCTTCGCGCTGGGGTCGGTGTTCGGGCTCGGCGCCTTCTTCCTCCAAGACCGCGCCGCGCAGTGGACGGGGCTCGACCTCCGGGCCGACGTCGCCGGCAACCAGGGCGCGCTCGTCTTCGTGTTCGCCTTCGTCGCCCCTGTGCGCGAGGCCGCGAAGGTCGCGGCGATGTGGCCGGCGTTCCGGTCCAAACACTTCGACGAGCCGCTCGACGGTGTCGTCTACTCGTCGGCGGCGGCGCTCGGCTTCGCGGTCATCGAGAACGGGCGCATGCTCATGCACCACCCCAGCGGCGGCATCTGGTTCGCCCGCGCCGCGCTCGCGCTGCCCGCCCACGTGTTCTTCGCCTGCACCTGGGGCTACGCGCTCGGGCGCGTGAAGCGGGTGAAGACGCCCGGGCCGATCTTCCCCGCGGCCTGGATCGTGGCGACGCTCGCCCACGGCCTCTACGCCCACCTCATCCACGGCCGCGGCAGCGGGGCCATCGTCGGGGTGGTCCCGCTGCTGCTCGCGATGGGCGCGGTCGCGGCCTTCGCGGCGCGCGACCTCCGCCGGCGCGGCGACGCCAACTCGCGTGACAGCATCCTCCTCGAGAGGGTCAGCATCGACTTCATCTCCGCGCCCCCGAGCCTCCGGACGGTGCGCGAGGCGATGAAGCGCGAGGGGCGGCCGATCACCATCCGCTGGATCGTGTTCGGCTCCTTCGTCACCTTCGGGGCGATGGTCGCGGGCCTCGCGGCCGCGGTCGCCTTCGGGCATTGGGCCCACGTCGACTTCTCGATCGTGAACGAGCGCGACGTCTCGACGACCGGCCCCGTGGCGCTGCTCGGCGCCGGCCTCCTCGCCGCGTTCCCGGTGAGCGGGTACTTCATCGCCCGGGCGTCGGCGCTGCCCTCGCTCCTCGAGCCCGCGCTCGCGGCCGCCGCGGCGATCCTCTTCGCGCTCGTGCTCCTCGGCCTCACCGCGCCGATCGCGCTCGTCTTCGCGCTCGCGTTTTCGCCCATCGCGTTCGGGCTCTCGTGCGCGGGGGCGTGGGTCGGGCGGCCGAACAAAGGGTGACCCGATCGGCGACGGACGGAGGCCGTTTCGGTCCGGGTTGACAAGCGGGCCGTTTCCTCTAGAGTGCCCGCTCCCAGCGCCCCTAAAGGGCCGATTTTCTCGAGGAATCCGATCGTGGCCAATCACCCGTCCGCCGAAAAGCGAAACCGCCAGCGCGTCAAGCGCACCCTCCGCAACCGCTCCGTCGCGAGCTCGGTTCGTACGCTCGTGAAGCGTGTGCGCACGGCGATCGCCGCCAAGGACAAGTCCGCCGCGAAGACGGCGCTGTCCGTCGCCGTGAGCGCCCTCGACAGCGCTGCCGGCAAGGGCGTCGTCCACCCGAAGGCCGTCTCTCGGACGGTCTCGCGGCTGAGCGCGCAAGTCCACAAGCTCGCGTAACTCCACGGGTCTAGCCCCGTTCGGCCCCAGGGCGCGTCACGCACGCCGCCTTGGGGTCCGCCATTTTGTTTGGCCAGCCAACGAATGGGAGCTGCGGGCGGGGGTCCGCGAAATTCGTTGGCCAGCCCACGAAATCGGGCCCGGGGAAATGGGGCCGGGGGAGGGGCCGCGAAATTCGTTGGCCAGCCCACGAAATCGGGTGGGGTCGGGTCGTCCTCGGAATGGCTTTGGCTAGCCAACGAAATCGGCGAGGGCCTCGCGGGGCGCGGGCGGCGTGAACGGCTGTTCAGAAGCGGGCCCCCGCTGCTACCCTCCCTCGAGGCGGCGATGGCTCAACGTGACGACGTGGCGGATCCGCCGCTGACTGAGCCCGATCCGGGCGCGCTCGAGCTCCTGCAGCTGGTCGGGAAGACGGTCGCCGGGAAGTACCGCGTCTCCCGGCTCATCGGCCAAGGAGGCATGGGCGCGGTCTTCGAGGCCGAGCACCTCGGCCTCGGTAAGCGCGTCGCGATGAAGTTCGTCCGGCGCGAGCTCGCGACCGACGACACCCTCTCTGCGCGCTTCGCCCGTGAGGCGCGGGCGGCGAGCTCGATCGAGAGCGCGCACATCGTCACGTGCTTCGACACCGGATCCGAAGACGGGCTGCCCTACCTCGTGATGGAGCTCCTCCGCGGCGAAGACCTCGGTCAGCGCCTGCGCGCCCATCGAAAGCTACCGGTGCCGGAGGCGCTCCACGTCGCCGCTCAGATCCTCCGGGGCCTCCTCCGGGCCCACGAGGCGGGGATCGTCCACCGCGATCTCAAGCCCGACAACGTCTTCCTCGTCGACGGCGAGGCCGACCCTCTCTTCGTGAAGATCGTCGACTTCGGGATCTCGAAGATCCAGAAGACGGGCAACGACACGCTCCCGCTCGCTCTCACCGGCAAGGGCACCGTCCTCGGTACGCCCTTCTACATGTCTCCCGAACAGGCGCAGGCCCTCGACGACGTCGACGCGCGCACGGACCTCTTCGCGGTCGGAGCCATCCTCTTCGAGTGCCTCACCGGGCGCCCGCCCCACGTGGGGGAGCACTACGAGCAGGTGATCCTCTCGATCTGCATGCGCGACGCGCCCGACGTCCGCGCCATCGAGCCGAGCATCCCCGAGCCGGTCGCGCGATTCGTCGCGCGCGCGCTCGAGCGCGACCGCGCGCAGCGGTTCTCGTCGGCGCGGACGATGCTCGCGGCGCTCCACGAGATCGCGCCCGAAGAGCGCGCGCGCGTCCCCCTCGATCCGCCGTCGCTCCACACCGAGCGCTCGCCAGGCGCCGAGCCGCCGCCCACCTCCGACCGCGCCGATCCCCCGCGCCCCTCGGGTGGCGGCGCTCCCTCGGGTGGCGGCGCTCCCTCGGGTCCCGCGGCGCCCGTCGCCCAGCGAGCTGCGCGCGCGCCGCTCGCCGCCGACGACGACGAGCCCGAGTGGCGCCCGCCCAAGAAGCGGACGTGGGTGGCGCCGCTCGTCTCCTTCTTGGCGGTGGTCGCGGGAGGCCTCCTCACTTGGATCGTCATCCAGCAGGTCGCGGGCGGGCCGCAGGTCGTCATCCACGCGCCCGACGCCGAGCCGGCCGCGGCGTCCGTCAAGCCGGCTCCGTCGTCGTCGCCCAGCGCCGCGCCGAGCTCGTCCGCCAAGACCTCCCCGTCGGCGCGACCCGCGCCGAGCGGAAGGAAGCCGCCGCCCCCCGGCTCCGCGCCAGCGTCGTCGACCCCGAGCCCGCGCGCCCTCGGCAGCGGCCTCGACCTCGTGCGAAACCCGCCCTGAGCCGCGCTCCCTTGCGGCGTTCGGGCCGAGCGATGGGCTATCCTCGTGCGGCGACCTTGCGACCCCGTCGTCTCGCGCACGCCCTCCTCTCGCTCACCGCCGTGCTCGCCGTCGCGGTAGCGGCTCCGCGTCCGGCCCGCGCGGAGGGGGACGGCGCGCGCGCCGCCGCCTCGCGCGCGCACTTCGACAGCGGCGTGGCGCTCTACGACGCGAATCCGCCGGACTACGCCGGCGCGCTCGCCGAGTTCAAGGCCGCGTACCGGATCAAGCCGAGCGCGGGGCTCAAGCAGAACATCGCGCTCTGCTACAAGGCGCTGCGCCGCTATCCCGAGGCGCTCGACGCGCTGCGCGAGCTCCTCGACGAGGGTGGGGCATCGCTCACCCCCGAGGTGCGGAGGGCGGCCGAGCGCGCGATCGTCGACCTGTCGAGGCTCGTCGCCCGGGTGCGAGCGCGCGTCGTCGTCCGCGGCAAGGTCGCGGAGGTGCCCCAAGCGATCGTGCTCGTCGACGGCGAGGTCGCGCCCGCGCGGGAGGCCGACGGGGCGTTCCGCCTCGGCTCCGGCACCCACGTGATCACCGCCCGCGCGCCCGGCTTCAAGGACGCGATCCCGCAGACCCTCGAGCTCGCCGGTGGAGGGGAGGAGCGCGTCGTCGATCTCGAGCTGTGGCCCGAGGGTCCCATCGCGGTCGCGCTGCTCGTCGTGCGCGTCGATCCAGGCGCAGAGGTGTGGGTGGACGGCGCGTTCGTGGGGCGCGGCGGCTGGAGCGGGCCCGTGCCCGCCGGCGAGCACGTCGTGAAGGTGCTCACCGCCGACGGCCAGGCCCTCTCCGAGGTCACCTCGGTCGCCGCGGGCGCGAAGGCCGAGGTCACGCTCGTGGTGCCGACGACCGCGCCCGCGCCTGCCGATCTCGTCCGCACGCCAGCGCTCGCGCGGGACTACCCGTGGTACGTCCGCGGCGGCGCCACCCTCACGCGCGAGTCGTTGCGGCTCGCCGAGCCGGCGGGGGAGGCGTCGGAGGGCCGGTCGCGCGCCTTCGTCGGCCCGTCGTTCGTGCTCGCGGTCGGCCGGCGCCTGCCGATCGACCTCTTCGCCGTCGAGGTGTACGGCGAGATCGGCACTTTGTATGCAGAGTACACGAATGACGGCGCCGCCGCCGCCACCCGCGCGCGCGTCGATCGTTGGGTCGTGGCGCCGGTGCTCCGCGCGTCGAGCCGTGGTCGCCTGCGCGGCTTCGCCGGCGTCGGCGCCGGCCTCGTCGGGCAGTCGATCGGCGTGAGCGTTCCGCGCGGCGGCGCGGCAGGGGGCGCCGACGTGCGCGAGGCGAGCGGCATCTCGGGGCTCGCGCTCGCCGACCTCGGCCTCGCCTACGGCTTCGGTCGAGTCAGCGTGGAGCTCGCGGGGCTCGGCGAGATCCACGGCGTGGGCGCGGTGCGCGACGGCCGCGGCGAACGGTTCTTGCTCGCATCTCCAGCGGTCCGCCTCGGCGGCCGCGCCGGGGTCGCGTTCGCGTTCTGAGGAGCGCCGCGACGTCGGCGTGGAGGTCGCGGCGGCGCTTCAGCAGCGGGGCCGTCGCCGGCGGCGCCGGGCCACTCCGAGTGCGAGCGCGACGCCGACGCCGAGCACGCCCGCGGCCGCTCCGCCCGACGCGCCGTGCGTCGCGCAGCCCTGCTTCTTCGCCGCCGTCGCGGTGGTGCCGGCGTCCGCCGCGCCCGCGTCGGCCGCCGTCGCGGCGCCGGCGTCGCTCGCTGCGGCGCCCGAGAGGCCGGGCGGCGGCGTCGGCGCGTCTTTTCCCTGCTTGTCGGCGTAGGCGCCGATGAGGGCGCTCGTGACCCCGAGGTCGGCGATCGGCGTCTTCACGAAGCTCGCGAGCTCGCCCCCCCGGGGTGCGAAGGCGGTCTTCTGCGCGGCCACGGTGCCGGGCGTGGTGCCCGACGGGGGGCCGCCCCACACGCCGCGGCGCGGCTCTTTGCAGGCGATGGGACCCGTCCACGGGTGCCGGATCGCGTACCGCCCCTGGAAGTTGTTCGTGCCCGCGGGCGCCGCGCCCTTCTCGAGCGCGCCGCCCGGGCCGTGCACCTCGCGGCCGCCGCTGATCGCGGGCGCAGCTCGGAAGACGAGGTCGTCGCCGAGCGAGTCCTTGTCGTAGCGAAGGTGCAGGCGCGTGAGCACGTACGGCGACGGGCCCGACCACATCATCGGCGGCGGCGGCGGCGGCGGTGGCGGGGCCGCTGCGGTCGCCGACGACGCCGGAGGTGGCGGCGCGAACGAGAGCGTGTATTTTCCCTCCACCGTGCCCGACTCGGGCGAGGGGAACGACAGCCCCGTGAACGCCTTGGCGACGCAGGCGCGGCTCGAAGGGCTCGCCAGCGTCCCGCCGCCGTCGGTCGCGCTCGTGACCGCGCCGCTCGCGTCGACCTTGAAGTCGACCGTGGCCGTGCCGGTGAGCGCCGGGTTCTCGCGCAGCGCGTTCTGGTAGCAGAGGCGGAACCGGCCGAAATTCTGGCGGATGATGCGCCGCACGACCTCGGGGGGGAGCTTGCCGGTCATCACCAGCGAGGTCTCCTTGATCTGCGGGCTCGGCGCCCCGAGGGCGGCGAGCCCGATGCCGATGCCGATGCCGCGCGACGACGACAGCCCGTCCGTGCCGCCGGGGATCACGTCGGCGCCGAGGGTCGCGAGGTCGTCGCCGTCGAGGGTGGGGCCGGGGCAGGGATCGCACGTCCCCGCGTCCCAGGAGTATTCGGTGACGACGGCCTTCGGGTTCTTCTCGACGACCTTGTCGAAGAGCGTGGCGTAGAACTCGCCGAACTTGCCGCGAGCCGACTCGGCGACGTCGAGGTTCGTCGGGATCGTCACGTTGGGGAAGTTCGCGACCTCGTAGCGTTGCCGCTTCGCGAGGACGTTCACGATGAGGTCTTGCTTGCCGGAGGAGTTGATGAGGCCGAGCCGCACCGGCAGCGAGAACTTGTCGCTGTCGTAGTGGAAGCGCAGCGGCGAGAGCGTCGCGCGGCCGTTGTCGAACTTGACCTTCGACGGGTCGACCTTCGCGACGAAGAACTTCATCCCGCCGGTGACGTACGGCTTGAAGTACGGCGCGGCGCCGGCGGGGATGGCGTATTTCTCCTGCTGGAGCCAGGTCTCGAGGCCCGACGAGTCCTTGGCCGACAGGACGACGATCTCGTATTCGCCGACCGCGAACTTCGCCTCGATCTTCACCCCGAGGTCCCGGCCCGCGCCGCCCCCGCCTTGGCCCACGCCCGAGAGCCCGAGGCCGCCGGCCCCGAACGCGTCGCCGATGGCGTCGCCCCACATCCCGCCCGGCTTGGGGCAGGGGTCTTGCTCCCAATATTCGACGAGGCGGGGCGCGCCGAGCTTGTCGACCTTGTCGAACACGTCGCGCGGCAGGACCTTCACGTTCTCCTTCTGGAGGACGACCGGGACCGGGATCACGAGCGCGAACCCCTCGGGCGGGCCCTTGTAGTCGTTCTGCATCGAGAGGACGGTCTTCGTGCCCTCGCGCATCAAGACGACCTGGGTGGCGTCGGCGAACAGCTTGTTGTCGGCGCCCGACACGTAGAAGCCGCAGAAAGCGCTCGCGGAGCGGGCGGCGGCCAGGAGGGCGAGGGCGGTCGACGCCCCGAGGGCGGCGGTGCGGAGCTTGGGCATGGTCCTCGAAGGTACCCGATTCGGGTGAAACGTCCGACACCCCGCCCGGCCCCAAGTTCCCGCGACGTTTCGCGTCGATTCAGCGCGGCGGATCCGTCGGGCCCTGGGGGCTCGTGGTCGCCGGCCGGGTGTACGGCGGGGAGGCGCAGCGGCACACGTTGCAGCCGCGGGACTTGTCGTATTCGCACACCCGCTCCGTGATGCACGGCAGCGCGCTCGCGTCGCCGCACGCCGGGGGCTTGGCCTTCGTGCACGCGAGAGCCAGAGCCGCGGTGACGAGCGCGAGGCCGAGGGCGCGGACCTTCATGCGCGGTCCATGACTCCGCCCTCGACGCCTGGGCCAGCGGCCCGCACCGGGGCCGATCAGCACCCTCGGCTCCGCGCTCGTCGCGCCGCGCCCACGCACCCGAGCAGGGCGGCGAGGGTGAGCGCGCCCGCGCCGCGATGGGAGCCGGGCGCCGTCGAGCAGCCGCCCTTGGGCGCCGGCTTCGCCGCGGCCCCGCCATCGGCGCTCGCGCTCGGGGCGCCGGCGTCGCTGGCGGCGGGCGCGGACGAGCTATCCGTGGACGGATTGTTCGCCTTCACGTCGAGCTCGGGGACGGAGGCCTTCACGAAGGTCCCGAGCGCCGCGCCGCGGGCCACGAACGCGGTCTTCTGCGCCGCGGTCGGCGTCGGCGTCGACGTCCCCGCGGGCGGTCCGCCCCAGCGTCCGCGCACCGGCTCCTTGCACGTGACGGGACCCGTCCACGGGTGACGGATCGCGTAGCGGCCCTGGAAGTTGTTGGTCGCGCCGGGCGTCGCGCCCTTCTCGAGCCCGCCCTGGACCATCACCTCGCGGCCGCCGGTGATCGGCGAGGCCTCCTTGAGCGCGAGGTCCTCGCCGAGAGAGTCCTTGTCGTAGCGGAGGTGGAGCCGGGTGAGGACGTACGGCGTGGCGGAGCCGCCGAAGCCCATCGGCGGGACCGGCGCCGGCGCGTTCGGGTCCGGCGGCCCGAACGTCACGGGGTAGGTGACGTCGACCGAGCCGCCGTCGGGCTGCGGGAACGAGAGCCCGGAGAAGGTGCGCGTCACGCACTGCCGGGCGCCGGCGTCCGGCAGATCGCTCGCCCCCTCCGCCACCTTCGACACCGCGCCCGAGGCGTCGATGGTGAACTTGACCTCCACCTTGCCCGCGAGCTTCGGGTTCGAGCGCGCGGCGTTCTCGTAGCAGAGGCGGAGGCGGCCGAAGTTCTGCCGCACGATGCGCTGGATCACCTCCGGCGGGAGCCGCCCGCGGACGGTCGGCGTCGCGAAGCGAATCGTGGGGACGGTGCTCGGGCCGAGGGGGCGCGAGCGCAGGCCCGCCGTGCCCTGCGGGAGGACGTCGGCGCCGAGGGTGGCGAGGTCGTCGCCGTCGAGGGTCGGCCCCGGGCACGGGTCGCACGTGCCGGCGTCCCACGAGTACTCGGTGACCACCGCCTTCGGGGTCTTCTCGACCACCTTGTCGAAGAGCGACACGTAGAACTCCCCGAACTTGTCGCGCGCGGCCTCGGCGACGTCGAGGTTCGTGGGGATGGTCACGTTGGGATAGTTGGCGGCCTCGTAGCGCTTCCCCTTGGAGAGGACGTTGACGATGAGGTCTTGCTTGCCCGACGAGTTGATGAGCCCGAGGCGCATCGGGAGGGTGAGCTTGTCGCTGTCGTAGTGGAAGCGCAGGGGCGAGAGCGTCGCCCGGCCATCCTCGAACTTCACCTTCGTGGGGTCGACCTTGGCGACGAAGAACTTGGTCCCGCTCGCCACGTACGGCTTGAAGTAGGGCTCGGCGCCCGCGGGGATCGCGTATTTCTCCTGCTTGAGCCACGTCTCGAGGCCCGCCGCGTCTTTGGCCGAGAGGACGACGATCTCGTATTCGCCGACCGCGAACCTCGCCTCGACCTTCACCCCGAGGTCGCCGGCGCCGTGGCCCAGGGTGCCGATGGATCCGAGGCCGATGCCGCTGCCGCCCGCGCCCTGGTTGAGCAGCCCGATCATGTCGGTGCCGCAGGGGTCCTGCTCCCAGTACTCCACGAGCCGAGGCGCGCCGAGCTTGTCGACCTTGTCGAACACCTCGCGGGGCAGCACCTTGACGTTCTCTTTCTGGAGGACGACGGGGACCGGGATCACGAGCGCGAACTTCTCGGTCGGGCCTTTGTAGTCGTTCTGCATCGAGAGCACGGTCTTCGTGCCGTCGCGCATGAGCACCACCTGGGTGGCGTCGGCGAAGAGCTTGTTGTCGGCGCCCGACACGTAGAAGCCGCAGAACGCGCTCGCGGCGGCGGTGGTGGTGAGCGAGGTGAGGCCGACGGCGGCAGCGAGGAGGAGGTGCGTGTGGCGGCGCCGATGCATCGCGCCAGCGTAACGCACATTCGGGCGCGCGCGCGCGACCGGTACTTTCGGCGTGGCGACGGCGTTGCTACACTGCCGTCGATGCGCGCTTCGACGATGGCTCTGCCTCTCGGCTTCGGCGCGCTCGCGGCCGCGGTGGCGCTGGGGGGCGGCTGCGACGCCTTCGAGGTCGAGACGGGCTCCACGTCGGACGCGTCGGTCGCGGCCGAGGGCGGGCCGTCGCCGGACGCCGGCGGCGACGGCGGCGGCGCCGGCGGCGTCGAG
>JAEUKG010000630.1 GCA_016794325.1 Myxococcales bacterium
CCGCCGAGCGGCGCCTTCTGCGTGCGGCCCCAACCGCCCTCGTCCTCGTCGTAGTAGTCGGCGAGCTCGGCCTCGCAGAAGCTCTGGATCCAGCCGAGCGTCTCCTCCGACAGGGGGCCCTTGGCGGCCTCGCCGAGCGGCAGCTCCGCCGCCGCCGTCCCCGCCGCACCGGAGGCGACGATCTCCTGGAGGAGGGCGGCGAACTTCGCGGGCTCGATGTAGCCGCGGTACTTCGCGAGCTCGCGCGCGTCGGGGTCGAACACGACGGTGGCGGGCCACCCCCAGTCGCCGTAGCGCTCCTCGAGGTCGGGGCGCGAGTCGACGTCCACCTTCACCGCGATGAAGTGGCGGTCGAGCACGGCGCGCACCGCGGGGTCGTGGTACGTCGTCGCCTCCATCACGTGGCACCAGTGGCACCACTCGGCCGAGCCATCGAGGACGATGTGCTTGCGCTCGCGCTTCGCGCGCGCGAACGTCTCGGCGTCGAAGGGCGCCCAGGCGAGGGGGCCGCGGGGGGCGGCGCCGGGCGTCGCGTGACCGCGGGTGGGGGCCGTGGGGGACGGTGTGGGCGCGCTCGCACATCCGACCGAGGAGGTGAGGACGCCGAGGACGAGGGCCGCTCCCGCGGCGGCGTTGCGAGGGATCACGGGGGCTCTACGCGCGAGGAAGGCGAGGGGTTCCGCGGGCCTCCGCCCCGTCGGTCCGAAGGCCACACGCCCCGCACGGCTTGCGCTACCATACGCGCATGCTCTGGCTGATGCTCGCCAACGAGACGACGCTGACCCCGTGGGAGCAGCGCGTGGGATCGTTCTGGACGACGTGCCCGCGCTGCCAGCAACAGGCTTGGCAGCTCACCTACCGCATCTACCGAACGTCGGGCTCGGGGCTCCAGGGGCCGACCCCCTACGGGCCGCCCCTCAACGAGTGCTTCCAGGTGCGTTGCGCCACGTGCTTCTCGGCCTCGATGGTCGCGCACCCCTCGACCTGGGTTCAGTCGATCGGCGTGCAGTTCAACAACGAGAACCACGCTCCCACCCACGGGACGCCGCAATACATCGCCCAGGCCTACTCGGGCGGCGGCTACTGACGGCCGAGGCCGCGGCCTCCGTCAGCGGAAGAGGCGCCGCCAGTCGAGCGCGTCGACGCGGCGGTTCGACACCTTGCACTCGACCGTCCTCCGGACGCCGATCGCCTCGCCGCCGATCTGCAGCGCCATCGGCCGCGAGAACGTGAGCCGCGCGTGGGTCGTGAACCAGTCGTGCATCCCCTCGAGGGGGTGCTGGCCGCGCCAAAGCCTCGGGATCGACACGAGGGCCCCCGCCGGGGTCCGATCGTAGACGCGGACGTTCATGAGCCCGAGCATCCGCTCCGCGAACGGGTAGGCGCGGAAGCGGTAGCCGAACTCGGGGCACGTCGCGGCGCCGGCGACGCTCGCGAAGCCGTCGTAGAGCACGGTGCCGCGTCGCGCGCCGAAGAGCTTCTGCACGCGGCCGTCGGCCGCGACGGTGTACACGGTGTCGCCGAGGTTCTCGATCGTCACCTGCGGCCGCCCCTGCACGATGGCCTTGGGGACGGTGCGGAGCGCCATCGCCGAGAGGTAGCCCCACACGCTCTTCGCGAGCCGGCGCGAGGGGCTCGCCTCCACCTGCTCGCGGAAGTCGTTCAGGATCTGCGCGTCCCAGCCGCAGCCGGCGAAGAACGTGAGCGTCCCCTCGCAGTCGAACACCGTCGCCCGCTTGGTGGGCACCGGGCCGCTCCAGGCGGCGAGCGCCTCGACGCAGAGCCCGAGCTTGCGGGCGCCGAGGGAGTGGGCCCACGCGTTGCCTGTTCCGAGAGGGATAGATCCGACGGGGGGCAGGGGCTCGCCCGCGGGGACGACGCGGTCGAGCGCGCCGAGGAGGGCGACGGCGCTGCCGTCGCCGCCGGCGGCGAGCACGCAGGTGGGCGCCGACAGGGAGCGCAAGAAGCCGTCGAGCTCGTCGATGGATCGGGTGAGGCGGACGCTGGCGCCGGGCAGCGCCCGACGAATCTCGGCGGCCACGCGGCGGCCGCCGCGCTTGGCGTTGGCGTTCACGACGATCGCGAGGCCGGCGCCCTCCTTCACAGGGCCCTCGCGATCGAGGCGCGCGCGTCCTCGAGGAGCGCGTCGCGGCCGGGCTTCGGCGGCATCGAGGCGTAGGGCTCGGGCCCGAGCGCCGGGTGGATGGTGACGACGACGCGCGCCCCGCGCCGCGACCGGAGGCCTCGCGCGACGAGCGCCTCGCGCGTCCCGCGCAGGCTGACCGGCAAGACGGGGCTCTTCGTCTCGAGCGCGACCACGAACGCGCCCTTCTTGAACGGGCCGAGGGCACCGTCCTCGCTGCGCGTCCCCTCGGGCGCGAGCCATAGGTGCGTCCCGCTCGCGAGGAGGTCCTTCGCGCGGGCCATGCTCGCGACGGCGCGGGCGTGGTCTCCGCGGTCGACCTCGATGAAGCCGGCGCTGCGCATCGCGGGGCCGAACAGCGGCACGTCGAAGAGCTCCTTCTTCCCCACCATCCGGATGTTCGGGCCGAGAGCGTAGTAGACGACCGGCACGTCGTAGAAGGACTGATGGTTGCTGACCATCACGTACGTCCGCGTCGGGTCGAGGTGCTCACGACCAACCACCTCCACCTCGATGTGGGTGCGGCGCACCAGATCACGCGCCCAGACGTCGAGCCGCGCGTCGCAAATCTCCTTCGTCAGGCGCCCGCGGGCGTTGTCGGCGACCGTGCGGGCGCTCAGCGCGAGCGTCGCGGCCGCGTTTCGGGCGGAAAGAAGGAGGGAGCCGGAGCCCATGGGTCCTTTGGCTTCTACCACCTCCGGCGACCCTTGCGATCGGCGGGCGACCTTCACTAACATCGGGAGCCCGCGAGTCGTTTCATTCGCAGTTTCGCGGTCTTGTGTGGTCGATTGTACGCCGCCGCTCGCGGGCGGCACCTGGTCCGCGCCGCCGCTCGTGGGCGGCGCCTTGGTCCTTCTCCCGATCGCCGTCGCACCCCGACGGCGGCCCCACCCCCTCGGCCCTTCGAGGGGAGTGGTTGTCCCGGACGCCCGCGTGAGCGGGCCCGAACGCAGTGCGACGAGGGGTGGCTCCATGGGAGCTCCCCGAGGTGACGATGAGCGCGAACACGATTGCGAGCTCCCTCGGTCTTCTCCAAGACGATCCCGACCACGAGCAGGCGTGGGAGGATCTGCGCCAGGCGTTGGCGTTCGACCCGAGCGTGGGGACGGCCACGCCGCCCGAGGGCTCGTCGATCACCGACGTGGTCGACCTCCTCGGGTCGGCGCGCCGCGCGCACGAGATGCGCCGCGAGTACGAGGCCGTCGCCGAGCTCTTGCGGCTCGAGGTGGCGCTGTCGCGGGGCACCGAGCCCGAGGCGGCGCTCGCCGCCGAGCTCGGCCGGGTCTACGACGACGAGCTGCTCGACGACGCGCGCGCGGCCGCGGCCTACCAGCGCTTGCTCGAGCTCCAGCCCGACAGCGGCCCCGCCCGCGAGGCGCTCGAGCGGAGCGAGGCCCGTCGCACGAGGTGGCGCGAGCTCGTCGCGAGGTACGTGGAGGAGGCGAAGGACGCCGGAGAGCCGGCGTTCAAGAGCTCGCTCCTCGTGTCCGCGGCCGAGACCGCCTACCGCTTCGGTCGCCCCGAGCTCCTCGACGGCGACGCCGGCGGCAAGAAGAAGAAGGCGGCGAAGGAGCGCGAGAAGCGGCTCCAGGCGCTCCTCGAGGAGATCGTCGGCGGGCTCCGCGAGGCGCTCGAGCTCGATCCGAAGAACCGACGCGCGAGCTTGCTGCTCGAGCGGGTGTTGCGGGAGATGGGCCGCTACGACGACGTCGTGCGGGCGCTCGAGCAGTTCGCGAACGAGACGGCGGCCAAGGACGAGCGCGTCGCGGCGCTGATCCGCCTGGCGCGCGTGCTCAAGCGCAAGCTCCAGGAGCCGGCGCGCGCGATGGCCGCGTACGAGCGCGTGATCGATCTGTCCCCCGGCCACGCCGAGGCGACGCGCAACCTCGTCGACTACTTCACCGAGAAGGAGGACTGGGATCACCTGGTCGCCCTCTACGACGAGCAGCTCGCCGGGGGCGCGGTGCGCCCGGGGCAAGAGGTCGGCGTGATCCTCCAGATCGCGATGGTCCACTGGAGGATGCGCGAGCGGCCCGACGCCGCCGAGCCCTACTTCGAGCGGATGCGCAAGGCCGAGCCCGCCCACCCGGGCATGCTCAGCTTCTTCCGGGAGTGGTGCGCGGTGAAGGGCGAGAGCGCGCGCTTGATGGCGATCCTCACCGAGGCGCAGCGGGTGATGGCCGACGGCCCCGATCGTCAGCGCGTGGCGGCCGAGATCGCGCAGCTCGCGGAAGAGGGCGCGAACGCCCAGAAGGCGATCGAGCAGTGGCGTGGCATCCTGCGCCAGGACCCGACCAACAAGGACGCGCGGTCCCGCCTGAAGCGGCTCTACCGGCAGACGGCGGGCTGGAACGCGCTCGCCGACCTGCTCCGCAGCGAGCTCGAGCGAGTGGCTCCCGACGACGCCGAGCAGCGCCTGCCGGTGCTCCGCGAGATCGCGTCGATCTACCGCGATCACCTGAAGAGCGACTCCGCGCTCGTGACCGTCCTGTCGCAGATCACGACGCTCGACCCGCGCGATCGCGACGCGATCCGCGAGCTCGTTCGGGTGTACGACGCCCTCGGCCGCTGGCGCGATCTGCTCACGTCGCAGATGCGCCTCGCCGAGCTCGAGGAGGACGCGGGCACCAAGGCCGAGCTCTACCGGGCGATCGCCCGTCGCTGGCTCGACCAGTTCTCCAACGTCCAGAACGCGGTGGAGGCCTACGAGAAGCTCCGCGAGGCGAGCCCGGCCGACGCCGAGGCCGTGGCCAAGCTCAAGGAGCTGTACACGAAGCGCCGCGCCTACCGGCAGCTCTTCGAGCTCCACGAGGCCGAGGTCGCCGCGCTGGGCCCCGGACCCGAGCGGCGCGATCTCTACCTCGAGATGGGCAAGCTCGCGGCCGAGCGCCTCGACCGCGGCGCCGACGCCCAGCGCCTCTACAAGAAGATCCTCGAGGAGGATCCGTCGAACGCCGTCGCCCTCGACCTCCTCGAGAAGCAAGCCGAGCGCGACAAGGACTTCGCCACCGTTGCCGAGGTGCTCGAGCGACGCGCCGAGCTGTCGAGCGACGACGCGTCCCGCCTCAACGTCCTCCACAAGCTCGGGGGAATCTACACCGACCGACTGCAAGACACCGCGGGCGCGATGCGGACGTGGCGGCGCGTGCTCGAGCTGTCGCCGGGGCACGCCAAGGCGATGCGCGTCTTGCGCGAGGGCTACCTCGCGGTGGGCGACTACGACGGGCTCACCGCGCTGTACGCGCAGTCGGAGGACTGGGACGGCCTCGTCGAGGTGCTCTCGACGGCGGCCGACCGGGCGACCGACGCGAGCCTCAAGGTCGACCTCTCGTACCGCGCGGCCGACGTCTTGAACGACAAGCTGCGCGCGCCCGAGCGCGCGTTCCGGAGCTACGAGCGGATCCTCGGCGTGCGCCCCGACGACCAGCGCGCCGCCTCGGCGCTCGTGCCGATCTACGAGAAGGAGGAGAAGTGGGCGCGCCTGCCGGCGCTCTACGAGATCCTCCTCGCGGGCACCGACGACCCGACCCAGAAGCTCTCGCTGCTGCGCAAGCTCGGCGACGTGAGCGGCCAGCACCTCCAAGACCGCGCGGCGGCGTTCGGCTACGCCGCCCGCGTCTACGAGATCGAGCCCGACCGGACGCGCGCGCTCGAGGAGTTCGAGGCGGCGGCCCGCGTCTCCGGCGAGTGGGAGAAGCTGGCGACGGCGCTCTCCAAGCGCGCCGCTTCGGCCGACGCGAGCGACGCCGAGAAGCGCGCGCTCCGCGTCCGCCTCGCCGGGCTGTCGGCGGCGTCGCTCGGCAAGATCGACGACGCGGTCGCGACCTACAAAGAGCTGGTCCTCGCCGATCCCACCGACGCCTCGGCGGTCTCGGCGCTCGACTCGCTGCTCCGCCAGCACGACCGCCGCGACGATCTCCGCTGGCTCTTCCGGCTCCGCGTCGATCGCGCGGCCGACGCCAGCGAGGCGCGGATCGCGATCCTCTCCGAGTGGGCGATGCTCGAGGAGGAGGCGCTCTCGGAGCCCGAGCGCGCCACGGCGCTCTACCGCGAGATCCTCGAGATCGACGGCAAGCACACGCCAGCGCTGCGCGCGCTCGCCCGCCTGCTCCACGCGCAGGGCGACGCCCAAGGCGCCGCCGAGATCCTCGAGCGCGACCGCGATCTGCGCGAGGGCGCCGAGCGTGTCGCGCGCGAGATCGAGCTGGCGCGGCTCTTCATGGGCCCCCTCCGCAAGCCCCTCGAGGCGCTGGCGGCGGCGCAGCGCGCCCTCGAGGTGTCGCCCGACGACCCCGCGGCGATCGCCGTGATCGAAGAGCTCTTGCCGGTCGCGGAGACTCGGGCGAAGTCCGCGATCATCCTCGAGGCGTCCTACGCGACGACGGGGCAGCTCGCGAAGCAAGCGGACGTCCTGCTCGTGCTGATCGCCACCGCGGCGGCGAAGGAGGACCGTCAGCGGCTCTACCTCCGCCTCTGCGACGTCTACGAGAGGCTCGGGCAGCTCCCGTCGGCCTTCGACGTCCTCTCGCGCGCGGCGTCGGAGTTCCCGCAGGAGCTCTCGCTCTGGGACCGCCTCGCCGTGCTCGCGAATCGCACCCACCGGACGCAGGAGTTCGTCGAGGCGCTCGCGCAGACCGTGCCCGCCGAGGGCGAGAGCGGCCTGCCGGTCCACGTGGAGCTCGACCTCGCCGAGCGCGCGGCCACGCTCTACGAGGAGATGCTCGGGGAGATCGACCGCGCGCGCCCGTATTGGGAGCGCATCCTCGATCGCGATCCGGGCAACGACCGCGCCTTCGCGCGCCTCAAGCAGATCCTCACGACACGCGAGCGTTGGCAGGACCTCGAGGGGCTGTACGAGCGCATCGTCGCCCGCACCGAGGACCCCACCCGCAAGACGGACCTCCTCACCGAGGCGGCGCTCGTCGCCGAGGAGATCACCCAGGACGAGGCGCGCGCCGTCGGCTTCCACGAGCGCATCCTCGAGATCGACCCCGCGCACGAGCAGGCGGCGCTCGCGCTCGACAAGCTCTACGCGTCGCGGTCGGAGTGGAGCAAGCTCGCCAAGCTCCTCGCGATGCGCATCGGTCGCAGCGGGGAGGGGGACGTCACCGCGCTCAAGGTCCGGCTCGGCAAGCTCTACTTCACCGAGCTCGGCGATCCGAAGAGCGCTCTGTCGTACCTCGAGGAGGTCCTCACCGCCGACACCGACGAGCTCGACGCCAAGGAGCTCGTCGAGAAGTGCCTCGACGTGCCCGAGCTCCGCGCGCGCGCTGCGGTCGTCCTCGAGGGCGT
>JAEUKG010000641.1 GCA_016794325.1 Myxococcales bacterium
CGCCGGCGCTGCGACCCCGGGCGCCGTCGCCCGCGCAGCCTTGACCGGGGGCAGCGCGGCGAAGGGGTAGTCTTAACCCCCGACCGGAGGGGCGGCGGGCTGCGTCGCCGAACCGGGCGGCGCGAGGCCGGCGGCGGCCGCGGCGTTCTGGATGCCGACGCCGACCATCGTCATCTTGGGCTGCGGCCGTTGCGCCGGCGCACCTCCCGCGGCGGCGCCCGCGGCTCCGGCGCCTCCGGTCGTCACGAGGAACGTGTGACCGCACTTCGGGCACCGCATCTTGAGCCCGGTAGGCGGCACGCGTCGCTCGTCGACTTGGTACGGCGCCTTGCACGACTCGCACTCGACTTTCAGCATTCGGTCCTCGGCAAGGGTCGATCGTACCATAGGGCTTTCGAGCGCCGCCCCTTTCCGACACCAGGAAAGGTCAGGCGTTCTGGGGTGCTGCGGCGCCCGGAGACGGAGACTGGCGACTCGCGGCGACGATGTAGGACAATGCCCGCGACGTGCCGACGAGAGACGACGACGGGTCGCGACGCGGCGAACGAGCCGCGTACGCGTGGATGGCGGCCGCGTCGACGCTCTTCGCGACGATGAACCTCCTCGCGCGCCTCGCCACCGGACACGCGTCGTGGAGCCTCGTCGCCGCCGTGCGGGCGCTGGTCGGGTTGGGGGTGGCGGTGGCGGTGGCGCGCCTCCGCGGCGGCAGCGTCCGCGTCGCCGATCGCCGCGCGATGTGGGTCCGGAGCCTGCTCGGGACGACCGCCATGGGGTGCACGTTCCTCGCACTATCCCGACCGAGCCTCCCGCTCGGCGACGTCGTCACCCTCCTCAACCTGGGGCCGGTGTTCCTGGCGGCGCTCTCCCCGCTCGTGATCGGCGAGCGCTCGGGCCGGCGCGTATGGGTCGCGGTGCCGCTCGCGATGAGCGGCGTCGTGCTCGTCGTCCGGCCGGCGGCGATCTTCGGCGGCGGCGCGCCGCGCGAGGGAGCGCTGGTCACCGCGGGGATCGCGCTCGGCGGCGCGCTCGCGACCGCGCTCGCGATGATGGCGCTCCGCCGCCTCGGCCCCAAGGAGTCCGCCGAGGCGATCGCGATCCACTTCTCCGCCACCGCGACCGTCGTCTTCGGGGCGATCGCGATCTTCGATCACGGCGCGCCCCGCGTCGCCGACCTCGCGCCGATGCTCGGCGCCGGGGTGTGCGCGGGCTTCGGCCAGCTCGCCATGACGCGCGCGTACACGCTCGGGCGCGCCGCCCGCGTCGCCGCGGTGGGGTACCTCGCGGTGGTGGTGAGCGCGATCTACGGGGCGATCGCCCTCGCCGAGCTCCCGCGGGGGGCCGCGTGGGTGGGGATGGCGCTCGTCATCGCGGGCGGCCTCACCGTCGCGCTGCCGCGCGAGCGCGCTTCGCCCGGCCGCTGACGCCTCCCGCGGCGCGCCCCTCGCTGCGAGGGCGACCACCGCATGAACGTGGGATCGACGCCGACGCGCGGACCGCTGAAGCTGGCAGGATGCGCCATCGTACCCTCGCCCTCGTCCTCTCTGCGACCGCCGCCTCCGTCCTCGCCGCCCCTGCGTGCACCAGCGACGCTCCGGCGCCCGCGGGCGCGCCCGACGCCAGCGTGCCCTCCGACGCGGCGAGCGCGAGCGACGCGCCGCCCGGCTCGGACGGCGCCGCTCCGTCCGACGGCGGCGCCGACGGCTCGCTCCCGGACGCGACCCGCGAGGACGGCGGGAGCTGCTCGGGCGTCGCGACCAGCGGTCTGGTGGTGCAAGCGCTCCCGCCCGGCGTCGTGAGCGGCACGCCGGAGATCGTGTGGACCACGTGCGCGGCGAAGGCGACGATCACCGCGGGCACGCCCCCCAAGTGGTCGCTCGAGGTCGGCGCCGGGCTCGGCTACTACCGGTCGAGCCTGGCCGGCTACAAGACCACCCTTACCGCGATCGCCGACAGCAACGTGCTGAAGTCGGCGCCGGGAGCCATCCCCATCCAGCTGGTGCAGAACGTGCCGGGCTTCGACGCGACCAAGGCGCACGTCGTGATCGCGCTCGGCACGGCGAACGGCGGCTGCCAGAAGGACGGGACCACGGTCGCGGCGCCCGGTCACCCCGAGGCGACGGTGACGTACATCGACAAGAACGGCAGCCCCACCGGCGGCGCGGCGATGACGAACGACGGCCTCGCCGTCATCTCCGGCATCGACCCCACGGTCGGGGGAGGCACGCTCGACCCGCAGATCGCCGCGAACCCGGGCACGTGCACCATCAGCTACACCTTCGCGACGAAGTCGGTTCCGCTCGTCGCGGGCACGGTCGCGATCCAGAACGTCGAGTCCAAGCCCTGACGGGCGCCGAGAGAGCGCCGTCGCCAAGAGAGCGCGTGCGGTCATTTCGTGGTACTGAAGGCGTTCGCCTCGATGGATCGTCTGGTCGTCACCGGCGCCAAGCAGCACAACTTGAAGGGCGTCAGCTTGTCGCTCCCTCGCGGCAAGCTCGTGGTGCTCACCGGGCCGAGCGGCTCGGGCAAATCGTCGCTGGCGTTCGACACCATCTACGCCGAAGGCCAGCGGCGGTACGTGGAGTCGCTATCCGCGTACGCACGGCAGTTCCTCGAGCAGCTCCCCAAGCCCGACGTGGAGCGGATCGACGGCCTCTCGCCGGCGATCGCGATCGAGCAGCGCCCGCTCTCCAAGTCGCCGCGCTCCACCGTCGGCACCGTCACCGAGATCGCCGACTACCTCCGGCTCCTGTTCGCGCGCGTCGGAGTGCCCCACTGCCCGAGCTGCGGCAAGCGCATCGAGGCGCAGACGGTCCAGCAGATCGTCGACCGCGTGCTCGCCCTCCCCGACGGCTCGCGCTTCAGCGTACTCGCGCCGATCTGCCGGGCCCGCAAGGGTGAGCTCAAGCTCGAGTTCGAGCGGCTGCGGCGGGACGGCTTCGTGCGCGCGCGCGTCGACGGCCAGGTCGTCGACGTGGGCGACGAGCTCGAGCTCGACGGCAAGAAGCCCCACGATCTCGACGTCGTCGTCGACCGGCTCGTCCTCAAGGACGGCGTGAAGGGCCGCCTGACCGACAGCGTCGAGCTCGCGCTCAAGCTCGGCGAAGGCCGAATGCTCGTCGGCGTCGAGGGCGAGGAGCCGTTCTGGCTCTCGGAGCGCTTCGCGTGCGTCGACTGCGGCATCTCGCTGCCTCCGATCGAGCCGCGCATGTTCTCGTTCAACGGCCCCCACGGCGCCTGCCCCGCGTGCGACGGGCTCGGCGCGCGCACGGTGATCGACCCCGAGCGCGTCGTCGGCGAGCCCCAGCGCACCCTGCGCGAGGGCGTCGTCCTCGCCTGGGGCCGGCGCGGCTCGGTCGCGCTCGCGACCGAGATCCATCGCGCGGTCCAGGCGCTCGGCGT
>JAEUKG010000703.1 GCA_016794325.1 Myxococcales bacterium
GACGATGGCGCGCGCCGGGAGGGCGAAGAGGTCCGGGTGCACGGTCGCCCCGAGCACGAGCGTCGCGTCACCGAGCGGAGCCCCGTCGAAGTGGTAGCGCAGGTCTTGGGAGTCGGTCGCGATCACGACGTCCGGCGTCACGCCGGCGCGGAGGAGCGCGTGGAGGGCGTGGCTCACCGCGACGATCACGACGCGGCCCGCGAGCCCGCGGAGCTCGTGCACGTTCCGATCGAGCGAAGGCCCCGGCGAGACGAGCACCGCCGCGCGGCCCGCGAACGCAGAGGCGAGCGACGCCGCGCTCGGGTGGCGGGCGATCTCCGGGAGGTTCGCGATGCCTTGCCGCGCGAACAGGGCGCCGAAGGCCTCCACCGTCGCGCGGGATCCCGCCGCGACCTCGAGGGCGTTCGCGGAGGCTCGCAGGCGCGCCTCCGAGGACGCGATGCGGGCCCGGAACGCGCCCGCGTCTTCGGGCGCGGGGGGGCCCACCGCTCTCGCGGCTGCGCTCGCGCGCGCCAGCTCTTCGCGCACCCTGCCCTCGACCTCGGCGAGGGCGCGCGCGCGGTCGTCGTCGGCGCCGAGCGCGGCGCGCGCGCGCTCCTCCGAGACGCGCGCCAGCTCCTCGAGGCAGACGGCCATCTTGTCGAGCGGCACGGCGAGGGTCATGCATCGCGACGGAGCAACGGGCGTACCAGCGCCGCGCGGGCGCCTTCTCCGAGGGCCGCGAGGCCGGCGCCTCCCCGAGCGTCAAAGGCGCGCCAGCCGCGCCAGCGCGCTGACGGGCGACGCTCCCCCGCGCCGCGTTGTATCCTCCGAGCGTGAGCGCCCCGCCCGTGCCCCCGCCCGCGACCGTGAGGGTCACGGCGTCGTGGGGGACGCTCTCGGTCGTCGCGAGCTTGGTGGTCCTGTTCACCGTCGGGGTCACGGGCGCCGTCGTCTTCCTCGTGTGGCCGAGCGGTAGAGCGGTCGGCGAGACGCCCTGCTACCCGCCGGGCAGGCCGATCGACGTCGAGCTCGCGGCCGGCGACCGGCTCGTCTTCCGCATCGACGTGTCGGCCGAGATGGGCGGCACGCAAGAGAGCGACGAAGACCGCGCCCACGATCGGCTCCGCGACTCGAAGCTCACCGTCACCGCCGCGCGGGCGGGCGCCGCGCCCCTCACCGCGTCCTGCGGCTCCTACGCGAACCGCGCGATGACGAGCTCGATCGGCAACCGGACCATGCGCCTCGGGGGGGTCCTCGTCGACTGCGAGATCCCCATCACCACCGCGGGCACCTACGCGGTGGGCGGCGCCATCACCCCGACCTCGGGCTTCACGATCCACAAGGCGACGCTCGAGGTGCGGCGGGCGCGCGGCAAGTAGCCGCGGCTCACCCGAGCGCGCGGCTCACCTCGCCGCGCAGCTTCTCGCAGCACGACTCGTATTTGAGGTCGGCGTCGCCCGACAGCGAGACGTGGACGCGGACGTCGGTCGGGCCCTTCGCGTGCTCGGGGCACGCCACCTTCGAGAGCTTCTGGCCGATCTCTCGGCCCATCTTCGTGAGCGCGCTGCGCACCGTCGCGTCCGCGACCTTGTCCGCCGCCACCGCCCTGCCCTGCACGTCGACCGTCACCTTCACCGCGACCATGGGCCCAGCGTACGAGGCCGAGGCCGGGGTGAGAACCCCCGCGCCGGGGCGGGCGCGGCCGGCCCGCGCCATCGGCGCAAATATATGATTTCATTATGGTTTGCGAAGCCGTGGGCGCGCCCTGCCACCGCGGACGGGCGCGCGCGGGCGTCTCGTGCGACGCTGGGCGAAGTGACGGCCGAGGCCCTCGCCGAGCTCGCGACCGAGGTGGCGCACGCCCTCGGCCTCCGTGACGCGGGCGGAGCCAGCCTATCCTTCGACGCACAGCGCGAACGGGACCCGGCGCGCGTGCGCGCCCGCCTCCTCGAGGCGCTCCACGGGTGCCGTCCGGCCAAGCGCGCCCCCGCGGTGGGCGCGGTGGTGAAGGCGCTGCTCGACGCCGCCGCCGCGCGCTCCGCCCCGAGCGCGCTCCTCCGCCACGTCGCCGAGCTCCGCGAGCTCGTCGCGCAGGGCGGGCACCGGCGCACGAAGCGCGCCGAGCGCGACCGCGCCTTCGGCGCGCTCCTCGTCGTCTTCGGGCTCGACGCGGCGCTGGGCTTCACCGCCGACCCCCGCGACCCCCTCAAGCTCACCCGCGCGGTCGAGGCCTGGATCCAGAGCGGGCGTTGACGCGCGTCACCTCGCGGCGAGGCGGCGCACGAGGGCGGAGAAGAACCGGCTCGCCTCGTCGATCTCGCGCGCGCCGACGCGCTCGTCGTCGCCGTGCTCGCGCACGTCGTCCACGTCCTCGAAGATGCCGGTCACGCCGTAGGTCGGGATCCCGGCGCCGCGCAGGTATTTGCCGTCGGTCGCCGCCGGCAGCAGCGAGGGCGCGACGACGACGTCGGGCCACACCTCCCGGGTGGACGCCGCCACCGCCGCGAACAGGGTCGCGTCGCGCGGCGACGGCGGGGGCGCGATCGCGCGCCACTTCCTCTTCACCGAGACGGCGGGGTCGTCGACGGCGCGGACGATCGCGCGCTCGACCTCGGCGACGCCTCCGTCGGCGGAGCCGTCGGGGAGCACCCGGCAGTTCACCGTGGCCCGAGCCCGGGTGGGCATCGCGCCCTCGCCGTGGCCGCCCGCGATCGACGTCGCCTCGCAGGTGGTGTGCAGCATCGCCGCGTACCACGTGCTCGCCGCCGCGACCCGCGCGAGCGCGTCGCCGCCCTCGCCCCGCCCCACCGCGCGGAGGTCGGCGGCGAGCGCCGGCTCCTCGCGCGCGGCGATCGCGGCGAAGTAGTCGCGGGTGACGTCGCCGGTCCGGAGCGGGAACGAGACGCGGCTCACGCGCTCGACGGCGCGCGCGAGCCGGACGATCGCGTTCTCGCGCGAGGGCTGGGCGCTGTCGCCCCCGGCGTCGCGCACCTCGAGATCGAAGCTCTGCTCCACCTTCTCGGCGACCTGCACCAAGTTCGCGATCTTCTTCCCCTTCCGGATGTCGCCCCCGCCGCCTTCGGTGAGGCACAGCGCGGCGCGGATCGCGTCGGGGTGGTGCTCGAGCAGCCACGCCACGCCGTTGTCGTCGCCCTCCTCCTCGTCGGCGGTGAAGGCGACGATCACGTCGCGGTCGAGGGTGACGCGGTCGCGCACGAGGCCCGCGACTGTCCACACGAGGATAGCGGCCATCCCCTTGTCGTCGAGGACGCCGCGGCCGTAGTAGTAGTCCCCTTCGCGCGTGAGCTTCCACGGGTCGGTCCGCCAGGTCGAGCGGTCGGCCGCGACCACGTCGAGGTGCGCGAGCAAGAGCAGCGGCGGCCGCTTGCCCGAGCCCCGCACGCGCGCGACGACGTTCGCCCGGTCGGGGCGAGGCCCGAGGACCTGGACGTCGGGCACGCCGGCGTCGCGGAGGGTGGCGGCGACGAGGGCGGCCGCGGCCGCGGTCCCGTGGCTCGGATCGGTCGGGATCTCGACGAGCCGCCCGAGGACGTCGACGAGGTCGCGTGCGTCCGCGGCGCGCGCGCGCGCGGCCGACGGAGCCTGGGCGGCGACGGGCGGCGACGCGCCCCGCGCGGCCCAGAGGCCGCCGCCGGCGAGCACGACGGCGAGCGCTGCGAGCGTCAGGCGCGCGCGGTTGTCGGGGCCCATCGACGCCTACGATACGGCACGCGCACGGCGGCCCGAAAAGGTGGCCCACCC
>JAEUKG010000710.1 GCA_016794325.1 Myxococcales bacterium
GGGGCGCTCTTGCGGAGCGGGCGGACGCTCGGCTTCTTCGGCGCGCGGCTCGGCCGGAGGGAGCTCATGGCCCATGGAACGGTCGGTCGCGCGAGACCGAGAGCCCCGCCGCGACGATCGGCGCCCCGTCGGCAAGAAAAGCGACGCGACCGTTCGTCCATCCCCGCCCCCCGGTTCGTTTACCCTCGAATCCGGCTCCCTCTCCGATGTTCTTCTTCGCGCTCCCCGACCTCGACTTGGCCTGGCTCGACCGCTTCCACGCGGGCGAACGCGGCGTCCTCGAGGCCTGCTACCGCGAGCACGTCGGCGGCGTCCTCGCCAAGGCGACGCGGATCCTCCGCGGCGTCGACGCCGAGACCGTCACCCACGAGGTCTTCTACCGCCTCCTCTCGGACGAGAAGACCCGCCGCGGCTTCACGGGCGGCAGCTTCGGCTCGTGGATCGGCCGGGTGGCCACCAACGCCGCCATCGACCACCACCGGCGCCGGCGCCGCGAGGTGGAGGGCGACGCCGACACCCTCGACGCCGACCCCGCGCGCTTCGACGAGGAGGTCGAGGCCAAGATGCTCGTCGAGCGCTTCCGCCGCGAGAAGCTCCCCGAGAAGTGGGCCGGCGTCTTCGACGCGCGCTTCCTCCGCCAGCTCCCGCAGCGCGAGGCCGCCGCCGAGCTCGGCATGCAGCGCTCCACCCTCGCCTACCAGGAGGAGCAGATCCGCGCGCTCCTCACCGCGTTCTTGCTCGACGAGGAGGACGAATGAAGCCAAACGCGTGCATTCTGCAAGCGCTCGTCGACGCCCATTTCGCCGGCACCATCAGCGCCGCGGACGAGCGGCGCATGCGCGCGCACCTCGACGACTGCGAGCGGTGCCGGCGGCGCTACTCGCGCTGGCTCGTGCTCGCCAAGCTCGACCCCGAGGCCCTCGCGCCCGAGGCGCGGCTCGCGGCCGGGCTCGGCCTCGGCGCCGAGCCCGCGAAGGCCGCGCCCGCGCGGCGCGCTTGGATCGTCCCCCTCGTCGCCGCGATCGCGGCGGCGGCGGCGCTCGCGCTGATCCTCCGGACGCCGAAGGAAGACGGCTTCGCCGCGCGCGGCGGGGTCGACGCCGGCGCCGACGTGGCGCCGGGCAAGGCGCCGCTCCACGTCTATCGGGTCGCCGAGGCCGGCCGTCCGACGCCGGTGATCGACGCGGTGCGCCGTGACGACGAGCTCGCTTTCGCGTACGAGAACGACGAGCGGAAGAAGTACCTGATGATCTTCGCGAGCGACGACACCGGCCGCGTCTACTGGTTCTACCCCGCGTGGACGAACCCCGCCGACGATCCGCAGTCGATCGCGGCCTCGGTCGAGCCCGGCGTGCACGAGCTCCCCGACGCGATCGTCCACCGGTTCGCGGGCTCGCGCCTCGACGTCCACGCCCTCTTCCTGGACGCGCCGACGACGGTGCGCGCGGTCGAGGCGCGCCTCGCCGACGGCGGCGCGCCGATCGACGGCGGCGTCGATCGCGTCGTCCACCTCCGGGTCGAGCGGTGAGGCGCGCCGCCGTCACGCTCGCGCTGGCGCTGGCGCTGGCGCTCGGCGCCGGCCGCGCGCGCGCGGACGCGCCGGCCCGGCCCGCGAAGGCGACGTTCGCCCTCATCGTCGGCGCGAACCAGTCCGTCGACGCGAACCTCGCCCCGCTCAAATACGCCGACGACGACGCCGCGCGCTACCTCGACCTCTTCCGCCTCCTCGGCGCGCGCACGTACCTGCTCTCGCGCCTCGACGACAACACGCGGCGCCTGCACCCGCAGGCCGCCGCCGAGGCCGAGGAGCCGAAGCGCGCGCCCTTCGACCGCGCCGTCGCCCAGCTCGCCGCCGACGTCGCCCAGGCCAACCAGCGCGGGGTCGAGACGGTCGTCTACTTCGTGTACGCCGGCCACGGCAACGTCAAGGACGGCCAGGGCTACATCACCCTCGAGGACGCGCGCATCACCGGGGGCGAGCTATCCCAAGTCGTACAGAAGATCCCCGCCGCGCGCGTCCACCTCGTCGTCGACGCGTGCGCCTCGTATTTCCTCGCCTACAGCCGGGGCCCCGGCGGCGAGCGCCGCGCCCTCGAGGGCTTCCGCGCGAGCGCGCTCACCCAGGACCCGCGCGTCGGCGTCCTCCTCTCGACCTCCTCGGCGCGCGAGAG
>JAEUKG010000792.1 GCA_016794325.1 Myxococcales bacterium
GGGCAGCTCGGGTTCGTCGGGCAGCTCGGGCAGCTCCGGCTCCTCGGGCGCGGGCAGCTCCTCGGGCGCGAGCTCGGGCACCGTCGGCTCCTCCTCGGGCTCGTCGGGCAGCTCCGGCGCCGGTGGCTGCACGGGCGGTCCGCCCGAGTGCCCCTCGGACGACAACGGCGGCGGCGTCTACGACCCGGCCATCAACATGGGCGGCACCGGCAACTGCAAGCAGGAGAAGCCCTCGGGCGGCGTCCCGCCGATCAAGTGAGCTGATCCCGACTCGCGAGGAGGCCGCGCTTCGAAAGGGGCGCGGCCTTCGCGCTTTTTGTCGCCGCCGGTCGAGGACGCCCGCTCCTCGCGCTCGTTGCGGCGGCCCCGCGGGTGTCTCGCGCCGGCCTTACTTCGTCTCGGGGAAGAGGTACTCCGCGAGCGCGGCGGCGAGATCGTCGTACGCCTCGCCCGCTCCTTCCATGCGGCGGAAGTGGTCCTTCGTTGCATCGTACACGTATCGCGTCAGCACCTTCGGCTCGCCGTGCTTCTCGCACGTGATCGAGAGCGCGGCGATGTCGCGGTGCCACTCCACCGTGATCTCGGCGTTGCGCGTCGCGCGCTGGAGCCGGAACTTGCTGGCGGCGTCGCGGTAGAGGCGCAGGCCCGGCATCGCGGCCTCGCCGGTCAGATCGGAGGCGAGCGCCTCGACCAGATCCAGGCCGCGCTTCTGCAAGAGCGCGTCGCCCTGCTGCGAGACCTTCTCCTTGACCTTCCCCGCGAGCGCGACGAGCTTCTTCTTCCCCTCGGACATGGCCGCGAGGCTATCACGCAGTGCGCGCGCGCACCCGCGGAACCGGCGGCGGGCGCCTCCGGAACGCGCCCCGCAGGATCATCCGGCGGACCGGGTCGAGCACCGGGCCGCCCCCGTCGCCGTCGTCGGCGAAGCGGACCCCAACCGCGCGCGCGCCGTCGCCCCACCGGCGACCCGAGAGCACGCGGGCGACGGTCGCCTCGGTGTCGAACCAGATCCCGAGCTCCGTGGCCTTGAAGCTCACGATGAGCGACTGCCCTGGCTCGACGTCCTCCCGGCTCGTGCGCACGAGCATCCCGTCGGGCGAGACATCCAACGTCTCGTCTCCGATGAGGCGGAAATCGTCTTCCCGCACGACCTGGCAGGACAGAGCCACCGAGCGGCGCATGTTGCGACGGCGATTGGTTTTCGAGGCCATGGACCCATTCTGCGCGGGTAGGACTTTGGATTACAAATTCCTACCTCTTCTTACCGAGAAGTGGGAGGGCGCAGGACGAGGGCGTAGACTGCCGCGGATGCGCACCGTGTTGGTCTCTTGTGTGGCGCTCGTCGTGATCGTGGGTTGCTCGAGCACGCCGGACCGCCCATCGCCCATCAACGCCGCGGGCACGCCGGGCGCCGGCGGCACCGTCGATCCGAGCGCGAGCGACGCAGGCGACGCAGGCGACGCGAGCGTCTCCGACGGGAGCGCCGGGTGCCTGACCGGCGCCTACGACCTCGACCTCTTCGCGAACGCCGGCGGCTCGAGGGCGATCGCCGGCAAGATCGTCCTGCCGAACGTCGTCGACGCCAACCGCAACGGCCTGCTCACCATCAGCACGAGCACCGCGACGCTGTCGCAGCCCCTCCCCTTCAAGACCGTTCGCGCTGCCGACAGCCTGACGTTCCGGGTGAGCGGGCTCGCGCCGAACAAATACGTGATCCGGGTGCAGATCGATCAAGCGGGGACGTCGTCGGTCGACGAGACCGGCGACATCGACGGCTTCTTCGGCGGCAGCCCCTCCGCGCCCATCCTGACCCGTCAGGACGCGATCAGCATCGACGTCACGAACGACTGCCGCTCCGGCTCCGACTTCGGGGCGGGCATCAAGCTCTGAGGCGCGGGCGGCGCGGCGCGCTCACGGCGCAGCGTCGGCGCAGCAGCGGAAGCCCGTCGAGTAGTCGTGGTACCGCGGCCCGTGGGCGGTCGTGGAGTAGCCGCAGCCCTCGCCGTTCATGGTGACGTCGAGGTAGTAGCCGCCGTTGAAGGTTCCCGCCGGGTCGTCGACCCACTCGTGCAGGTTGCCGACCATGTCGTAGACGCCGAGGTCGTTGGTGCATCCTGCGCGCTCGCCGGTCTTGCCGAGCGAGCTCGGGAGCTGGTTGAGCAGCGGCGAGTTCATCTCGCCCCACGACCAGCTCCGGCGGCCGAAGAGCGCGATCGCCGGGTGCCGGCCGGAGTCGTTGCAGCGGCCCCCCTCGCGCGCGTCACCGTAGCCGTAGGCGCGGCGCGACGCGCCGACGCAGGCGGCGCGCCACTCGGCGGGCTTGCAGAGGCGCTTGCTCGACGCGGCGCACGCGGCCTTCGCCTCGACCGCGCTGACGTACGCCTGCGGGAAGACGCCAGGGGCGCTCACCGCGCGGACCCTGGCCTTGCCGATGGGAACGAACGGCGAGTGCGGCTGCTCCTCGCCCCGCGCCCCGACCTCGACGAGCGAGGCCTCCCAGCGGTCGACGCAGAACCGGTCGGCCACGAGGGCCATCCCGGTCGGGCACCGTGACGGCGGCGTCGACGGGGCGATTCGAGCGTTCTTGGTGTCCACGGCGGGCGCGGCGCCGCTCCGCTGCTGCGGCCCGATCTCCGGCGCCGAGAGCGCGACCGACGCCGCGCCGCAGGCGACGAGGCCGGCGACCGCGACGAGCGACGCGGCCGCGGTGAGCGCGAGCCTCGCTCCGTCTTGCTGCAGCCAGGCGCGCATCGTCCGGTCTGCGAAGCACCTTGCGTGCCGCCCCGTCGCGCCACGCTCGCCGCGCGTTTGGCGTGCGCGACCGGATCCGCGAGGCGCCGCGGCGGATCGGTGAGTGCCCACGATCCCCGTGAACCGCCGAAAATGCGACGGTTTTGCGTGGGTCGCGGTGGCCCGCCGCTTGCTCCTGGCGAGAGCGAGGTCACCGATGTCGCGCCGTCACCCTCGCTCGGACACGTTCATCCGGACGCCGAGCCGCCTCGAGCAGACGTTCACCGAGCTGGCGCCCGGCGGCCTCATCGCGCTCGACGATCTGCCGACGACCACCTACGGCTCGGAGCACCTCGGTGACGGGCTCTACTCCCCGGAGGAGACGGCCACGCCGCCGTATTCCTCGCGCGGGCTCATCCCCACCCCCGCCGCCACCCACGCGCCCGACGGGCTCGCGCTTCCGTCGAGGCCGACGCCCACCTCGTCGCTGCCGCCTCGGCCCGAGGCGCCGATCGACCGATTTTTCGCCGAGATCCGGCGCGTGGGCGCCGAGGCGCGCGCGCTCTGGGAGGCCACCGCCGCCGAACCGTACGAGCCCGTGGTGACCCTCTTCGACCGCGACGTGCCGCCGCGGATGGCCGAGCCGCTCGGTCGTGGGAGGCGGCTGGTCAAGCGCGTCCTTCGGGCGTGGCGCTCGTTCGAGTGGACGCGCGCCGACTACGTGCGAGCCGCGATCATCGGCGGGGCGACGTTCACCGTCGCGATGCTCCTCGTCGTCATCCCCATGCTGTCGTCGGCCGAACGCGACGCTTCGGCGCGCCGCGACGAGGCGTTCTCCACCGAGCGCACGCAGATCGAGCGGCGCTGAGCTCGGGCCGTCCGAGGGAGCGCACACGCACTCACACTTCCGAATCCAAGCGCGAGCACGCTAGACTACCGGAGCGGCCGTGCTCGGCCGCGATGGAGGATGCATGGCGGCACTTGCTTGGTCTTGGCGAATCGGAGTGAGCTGCGTCCTCGTCTCCACGTCCTTGTCGCTCTACTTGATCGCGTGCGGCGACGACGACGCGGCGGCGAACAAGGGCGACGGCGGCAGCGACGCGACGGCGGCGCTCACGCCGGAGCAGATGTTCCGAGCGCTCCAGCCCGAGCTCCTCGCTCGGTGCGGCGGCCCGAACGGCGTCTGCCACGTGAACGGCAGCTTCAACCAGGCGCCGGTGTGGCTCGGCAACCCCGACCCGTACGTGTCGGCGAAGGCGTACCGCGGGATCCTCCCCGCCTCCGGCGATCCGAAAGACAGCATCATCCTCACCCAGATCGAGCACACCGGCCCGTCGCTGCAGTCGACGCCGGCGCTCCTCGGCAAGGCGCAGGAGTGGGTCGCGGCCGAGCTCGCGGCGAGCATCCGGAAGCTGCCGGCGGCGGGTCCCGTCCCGGTCGTCGAGGGTCAGAACACCATCGACCTGTCGAAGGTCGTCCCCGGCGTGACCGACGGCGCCAAGCTCACCTTCCTCGGCACGACGCAGAACAACGTGCTGACGATGACGAACCTCAAGGTCACGGCGGGCGCCGGCAGCGGGATGCGCATGGACTCGCCGTTCTTCGTGATCGTGCCCGAGAAGGGCAAGACGATCGCCGATCCGAACGTCAACGGCTTCAGCGGCGAGATGACGGTCCTGCCGAACGAGACGAAGGACTTCTACTCGGGCACGATGATCCTCCTGCCCTTCCCGGCGAAGACGCAGATCAAGGTCGTCTTCAAGAAGCTCGAGAAGCCGGCGTCCCTCGACGGCGGCGCGGGCGGCGAGTGCACGGCGCTCGGCGTGTTCCAGTCGAGCGCTATCCCGGCCTTCACAGCGAGCGTGCCTCTCGTGGAGGGCGGCACGAGCACCTGCGTCTTCTGCCACGGCGGCGGCAACGAGACCGCGGTGAACGCGATGGACCTCACCGCGCTCGGCTCCGATCCGAAGACGGCGTGCGCGCAGGCGCGCAACTGGATCAACTTCTCCGACAAGAGCAAGAGCCTCATCATCCTGAACCCCACCGGGGCCGCGAACCCGAACCACCCCGTCCAGGCTCTCCCCGACAACGGCCCGGTCGTGTCCGGCATTCGGGCGTGGGTCGACGCCGAGAAGTGACCGCCGCCCGGTGACGAGAGCCCAGTCGTCGCTCCTCCGCCACGCCGTCGCCTGCGGCGCGGCGGCGCTGTCGTGCCTGTCGCCCCGGGCGGCCGCCGCCGACGACGAGGCCGCGCGCCTACCCCAGTACGTCTTGTCGTTCGAGAGCGCCGTCCCCCTCTTCGACATGCGCACGGGGCGCGCCGACGTTCGAGGCCGGAGCGTGCGCACGAACGCGCTCGCGGCGGGCGTCGGCGAGGGCCTGCCCCGCGCGTACGACGCCCCGCTCCGGCGCGGCTTCGACTGGCATCCGCGCGGGACGTCGCTCACGGTCGGCGCGGGGCTGTCGGCGTCGTCGATCGGGCTCTACGAGCCGCCGCGGTGCAACTGCGAGGTCTGGGACCAGAGCGGCAGCTACCTGCACGGGCAGCTCCGGGTGGGGACGCTCTCGCGCGACGGGAACATGGTCGTCTGGCCCCGGGCGGGGCTCGCCTACTCGTCGTTCGAGCTCCGCGACGGCACGCGGAGCACCCACGGGCACCAGGTCGCCCTCACCGCCGAGGTCGGGGTGTACTACGCGGTGTCCGACGCGGCGGCGATCGGCGTGCGCGGCAGCGGGCGCTTCCCCGTGCACGCGAGCGGCGACACGCGCGACGGCGAGGGGCCCGTCGTCGCCGACACTCGCGGCTTCGGGGCCGGCGCCGCGGTCGATCTGCTGGTCGGGCTCGACGGCATCACCCGCGCGCGCGGCGGGCCGACCCATCGGCCGACGTGGTTGCTCGAGCTCGATCGCACCGCGCCGCTCATCGCGTATCGCTTCGATCTCGGCGCCTCGGACGATCGGCGGCCGCCGCTGGCGCTCGGCACGCCGATGCCGTGGGACATCGACCACCTCGCCGCTCCTCGCTTCGCCCTCCACCGGCTCCTCGGTCGGTTCACGCTCGGGCTCGGCGCCGGAGGTTGGGTCGCGCGGCGCGAGACCGAGCTCGCGGTGATCCGCGAGAGCCTCGCGGCGGCGAGCGCCCACGTCGGCGTCCTCACGCCCATCCCCATCCTCGAGAAGGTGTACTTCTGGCCCCGCGCCGTGGCGTCCGTGCTCGCGCTCGAGGGCGGCCAAGGCGAGACGCGCCGGGCGCGCGAGGCGTGGGTCGGCGTCGAGCCGGCGCTCGCGTATTTCCTCCACCCGAGCATCCTGATCGCGCTCGGCGTGTCGAGCGATCTCCGGCTCGTGCGCGACTCGGACGGGCCACCGCGCCGCGAGCCGATGACGGTGCGGCTCGGCTCGAGCTTCCGCGTCGCGCTCGCGTTCTGAAATGCGTGAGACGCGTCGGTGACGCACGAATGCATCATCCTGGTTCGTCGTCGATCCAGGCGACCAGCCTCGGTCGGCCGTCCAAAACGCCGTCTTGTGACGCTGAATTCCGGCGCCAACACACCATTGCAGCGGGGTGGTTTGGCGCGTTCGTTGCTCTATGTCGCGTCGTGCCCCTCCCCCGCTCCTCCTTGGTCAAGCGCCCCCTGGCTCCCGTCGCGCCCGCGTCGCCGGTCGCGAGCCCCGCGCCGCCGGTCCCGGCCCCGATGTTCGCTCCGGCCATCGCGGCGCCCCTGCCGTTCGTCGCCAGCCCGCCCGTCGTCATCCAGACGATCGCGCCGAGCCCGACGCTGCCGGACGCGGATCTCGAGGAGCTCGAGGACGACACCGCCGCCGAGCTCGTGGAGCCGGCGCTCCCGCGGCCCGTGTGGGCGTCGGTCGCCGAGGCCACCGTCGAGGCCGTCGCCGCGACCCCGGAGCCCCGCGAGCCCGCCCCCTCGATCGACGTCGAGGTCGAGGTGCCTTCGGCGCCGAACCCGTTCGTGTTCGCGCCGGTGGAGCCGACCCTCCACCAGCCGCTCTTCCGCGAGCCGGCCTTCCGCGAGCCGGCGCGGAGCGCTGCGCCTTCGCTCCTCATGCGCCTCACAATGCCCAGCCTGCTCCTCGGGACGCCGGACCCGGTCCTCGTGAAGAAGATGACCCCCGAGGTCGCCGATCGTCGCCGCCGCCTCACGCGCGTCGTGAAGGGCACGATCGCCGCGTGCGCCGCCATGTGCGCGCTCGCGGTCGGCGCGTCGATCCTCTCGGCCGGCGAAGGCTCGGCGCAGGCGGCCTCGGCGTCCCCCGCGGTCGTCGCCCAGGGCGCGGTCCACAAGGTGGTCGTGACCCGAGACGATCTCGACACGTCGGCCAACAAGCTCCGCCCGCGCGGCGCGTCGTTCGCGGCCCGCGGCGCGAAGGGCCCGCGCGCGAAGAAGTAGCCGACCCCTCGCCCGCTACTTCGTGACGATCTTCATGCCGCGGGACGTGAGGTTCGACAGCACGGTCGTGTCGGAGAGCGCGGTGCCCTCGACGTAGAGGAACTTGAGGTTCTTGGCCTCGCGGAGCGGGCTCACGTCGGTCACGAGCGTCCGCTTGATCGAGAGCTTCTCGAGCTTCTTGCAGGCCGCGAGCGGCCCGAGGTCCGACACCTGGGTGTCGTCGATCTCGAGCTCGGTGAGGTTCACGAGCTTGGCGAGCGGCGCGATGTCGCGGACGTGGGTGCGGCCGATGTCGAGGCGGTCGAGCAAGACCAGCTTCTCGAGCGGCTTGAGGTCGCTCACGCTGTTGATCGAGGCGCGCAGCGTCTCGAGCTGGGTGAGGTTCGCGATCGGGGTGAGGTCCT
>JAEUKG010000802.1 GCA_016794325.1 Myxococcales bacterium
CGAGCGCTATCGAATGGAAAGGCGCTTCGGTCACGTGTCGGTCTGGCTCCCGGCGAATGTCACAGAAAGGCCCCCCGAGATCCGATAAACTAGCGTCATGACTAGCCAAGCTGGCGCTCCGGACCCCGCCGCGCCGCCTGCGTCCCAGGCCGCGCCGCCGGTCGTGCCGGCGCCGGCGCACACGTCGCCCTCGCCCGTCACGACGCTCACCCAGACGCCGACCGCGCCCTCGGTGGCGCCGGCCTCGGGAGGGGCGAGCGTCGCGCCCAACTCGGCGCCTGCGCCGTCGGTCGAGCCCGACCTCCGCTCGCCGTCGCTGTACCTGAACCGCGAGCTGTCGTGGCTCGAGTTCAACGCCCGCGTCCTCGCCGAGGCCGACAGCGAGACGGTGCCGCTCCTCGAGCGGCTCAAGTTCCACGCGATCGTCTCGTCGAACCTCGACGAGTTCTTCATGGTCCGGGTGGCGGGCCTCAAGCAGCAGCTCACCGGCGAGGTCGACGACGTCGCCCCCGACGGGCTCGGCGTCGCCGAGCAGCTCTCGATGATCTCGGCCCGGGTGCACGAGCTCCACGAGCGGCAGATGACGAGCCTCGCCCAGAACCTCCTGCCGAAGCTGGCCGAGCTCGGGTTCGTGCTCCTCAAGCCGCAGGACCTTCCCCCCGACGCGCTCGCTCAGCTCGACGACAAGTTCCACAACGAGGTGTTCCCGATCCTCACCCCGATCGCGATCGACCCCGGGCACCCCTTCCCGCACGTCCGCAACAAGAGCCTGAACCTCGGCGTGATGTTCTCGCGCGAGGCGTCGACGGTGGGCGACCCCGCGTTCGGCGTCGTGCAGGTGCCGATGATGCTGCCGCGCCTCATCGAGGTGTCGGGGGTCAAGCAGCCCGACGGCAACCCCGCCAAGCACGCCTTCGTGCTCCTCGAGGACATGATCGCCCGCCACGTCGGCGCGATCTTCCCGGGGGCGCGCCTCAAGGGCGTCTACGTCTTCCGCGTCACGCGCAACTTCGACATCGAGATCGACGAGGAGGAGGCCGAGGATCTCCTGCAGACGATCCAGCAGGAGCTCCGCCGCCGCGAGCGCGGCAACGCGGTGCGGCTCGAGGTCTACGGCGAGCCGACGTCGGACTCGCTCGCGAAGCTCGTGCGCGCGCTCAAGCTCGACCCCGAGCGCGACGTGTACCGGACCGGCGACGGCGTGCTGAACGTGAGCGATCTCATGCACCTCGTCTCGCGGGAGGAGCGCCGCGATCTCCGCGACGAGCCGTTCACCGCCCTCAACGTGCCGCCGCTCCGCGACGCCGAGGACATCTTCGCCGTCATCCGCGAGGGCGACATCCTCGTGCACCACCCCTACGAGTCGTTCGACCCCATCACCGAGCTCGTGGCCCGCGCCGCCGACGACCCCGACGTCCTCGCCATCAAGCAGACGCTCTACCGCGCAGGCGGCGACTCGGCGATCGTGCGCGCGCTCGCGCGCGCCGCGGAGTCGGGCAAGCAGGTCACCGCGATCGTCGAGCTGAAGGCCCGCTTCGACGAGGCGTCCAACATCGTGTGGGCGCGCACCCTCGAGCAGAGCGGCGTCCACGTGGTCTACGGCTTGATGGGCCTGAAGACGCACGCGAAGTGCCTGCTCGTGATCCGCCGCGAGCGCGGCGGCCTGCGCCGGTACGTCCACCTCTCCACCGGCAACTACAACACCACGAGCGCGCGGCTCTACACCGACGTCGGGCTCTTCACCTGCCGCCCGACGGTCTGCGAGGACGCGTCCTCGCTCTTCAACTTGCTCACGGGCTACAGCGCCCCGCCGAAGTGGAACTCGCTCATCGTCGCCCCGCTCGGCCTCCACGAGGCGGTGCTCGGGCTCATCGCGCGGGAGGCGGAGCACGCCCGCAACGGGCGGCCGGCGCGCATCGTCGCGAAGATGAACGCCCTCGTCGACGCCGACGTGATCGAGGCGCTCTACCGGGCGTCGCAGGCGGGGGTCCCCATCACCCTCATCATCCGCGGCATCTGCGGCCTCAAGCCCGGGGTCCCCAAGGTGAGCGAGACGATCGAGGTGCGCGCGATCGTCGATCGCTTCCTCGAGCACGGCCGCATCTTCCACTTCGCCAACGGCGGCAAGGACGAGGTCTACATCGCGAGCGCGGACTGGATGCCGCGCAACTTCCACCGTCGCGTCGAGGTGATGGTGCCGATCGAGGACGCGATCCTCCGCGGCCGCCTCGTCGACATCCTGAACCTCTCGGTGGCCGACAACGTGAAGGCGTGGCAGCTCCAGAGCGACGGGTCGTACGTGCGCGTGCAGCCCAAGCCCCACCAGCAGGCCATCCGCAGCCAGCAGCGCTTCATCGAGCTCACCCGCGACAAGGTGAAGGTCGCCGAGGCCGCGGCGAGGCCGTCCTCGCGCTTCCACATGACCCCCACCGCCCAGAAATCGCCGCTCGAGGGCAAGGTGCCCCGGGCCACGCGGCGGAAGCGCCGCGCCGACGACTCGTGATCGCATCCCACCTTCTTGCTTCCCCCCCTCGCCGAGCGTTCGTGTTAGGTTGAGGTAGGCGGTTGTAAGATGACCCAGAGCGAGATCGCGCTCTTCCTCTTCATCTTCGCGCTCGTCTACGGGGGCACCGTCGTACCGCGCCTGGGGGGAGCGATCGGACGTCGTCTCGGTGGAGGGGGCAAGGGCTGAGCATGTCCGACGTACGCGACGACGATCAGGGCGCGGCCGCCGACGCCCCGCAGATCTTCGTGAGCGACGCGTCGGCGGAGGCGGCCGAGGTCGCGACGCTGCTCCGGCGCGCCGGCTACCTCGTGGCCGAGGTCCCGCTCGGCATGCTCCGCGCGCGGGTCGCGATGCAGCGCCCGAACCTGGTCATCGTCGACGGCGAAGCCGACGGCGCCGTCGACGAGATCGCAGCGGTGCAGGCGCTGCCCGAGTGCGCCGCCCTCGACGTCCTCTTCGTCGGCCGGCACGTCGACGGCCACGGCTTCGTGGCGCGGCCCATCGACGCGGGCGCGCTCGTCGTTCGCGTCGACGCGCTCACCGGGGGCGCCCACCGCGCCCCGTCGCGTCGCCCCTCGTCGCCGCCGTCGCCGCGGCCGTCGCTGTCGGCGCTCCCGTCGCCTGGGATCCGCGCGTCCGACGCGCCCG
>JAEUKG010000845.1 GCA_016794325.1 Myxococcales bacterium
TGCGGCGCGCGCGCGAGCTCGACGCCTCTTCGCGCGCCTTGAGCATGCGGGTGAAGGCCTCGATCTGCGCCTTGACCTCGGGCGTCGCCTTCTGCGCCTTCAGGGCGGCGAGCTGCCGCTCGGTGCGGGCGGTCATCGCGAGGTCCTGCATTTCGATCCCGCGCATCGGCATCGAGCGCACCTGGCGCGTCTCGAGATCCACCGCGCTCATCGTCGAGCCCACCGCGTGGGAGACGAACGCCGTCTTGCCGTCGTCCGAGACGACGACGGCGCGCGGCTCGCGCCCGAGGCCGACGTCGAAGCGCGTCGCGAGGCGATCGAGATCGAAGCCGCGCATCGCGCGCCCGAAGCCGCTCGTGACGAGCGCGGTGCGCTCGTCGGGCGAGAGGGCGATCGCGACCGGCTCCTCGGGGGCGTCGGCCTCGCAGCGCACGGCGAGGGCGCCGGAGTCGGTCTCGGCCTCGAGCACCACCACCTTCGAGACGTCGCGGAGCAGCGTGACCACGCGCCCGTCGCGGGTCACCACGAGCTGCGAGGGCGCGCCCGCGAGGCGGGTGCGGGCGACCTCCACGTTCTTGTCGACGTCGACGGTGACGATCGAGCGCGCGTCCTCGTCGGCGATCAGCGCGAGCTTGCGCGCGCCGACGTTCGCGAGGGCGACGGTCGCGCCGTAGCCGGGCCCGTCGATGGGCGTCGCGATCGAGCGCACCTTGCAGCCCGCGCCCGCGGGCGCGGCGACCGCGGCCGGGCTCGAGACCGCCGCCCTCGGGGCGCCGCCGCCGCACGCCGCGCCGAGCACCGCCGCCACCACGAGCCCCGCCGCCACCACGAGCTGTCGCCTCATGCCTCGTTCGCTCCTTCGCCGCGCCGCGCCGGCACGTGACCCAAAGCACGGGCCGCGCCATCGGTGCGCCCGCGCGCGCCTCCGCGAAATCGCGGCGAGCGCGGCGGGCAGCGACGACGGTGACGACGGAGCGCGCGAGCGAGTCGCCCGCGCCGCGAGCGAGTCGTTCAGCGCGTGAACAACAAGGCGGGCGCGGATCGAAGGTGATCCGACCGATCACCCCCACCCTCCACCACGGCCCTAAAAATCCGCTGGAGTTCGAGCCGTTTGCGAGGCGCCTACCTTGGCACACGTCTAGCAACGATGTGGGCACATGGCGCTCCAAGCCCTGGCTCGACTCGCTCGCATCGCCTCCCTCGGCGCCCTCGCCGTCGCCGCCTCCACCGCCTGCAACGTCGTGACCGAAGAGGACGACGGCGACCACGAGGACGAGCCGCAAGCCTCGACCAACCAGGAGCTCGTGAGCGCGGTGATCTGCAAGCCCGAGAAGGCGACCGCGTACCGCGCCGGATCGCCGTTCTCGATCGAGGTCATCCACGTCGGCGGCAAGGCGGTGTCGAAGCCGACCGGGCACGCCTTCTTGAAGATGCAGAAGGCCGCCCACGCGGCCGGCGTCCGCCTCGCGATCGCGAGCGGCTTCCGCACGATGAAGGAGCAGGAGTACTTCTACGGTTGCTACAAGAGCGGCCGCTGCAACAACGGCAACCTCGCCGCGCGCCCCGGCTACTCGAACCACCAGTCGGGCTCGGCGCTCGACCTCACCACCTCGAGCTGGCTCGCCGCCAACGCCGGCAAATTCGGCTTCCGGCGCACGGTCAGCGGTGAGCCCTGGCACTACGAGTTCAGCGGCAAGGATCCGGGCGGCCCCTGCACCGGCCAAGGCGCCGCCAGCGCCGACGAGGTGGAGGAGCCGGGCGACGGCGGCGACGAGGAGGGCTCGGTCTACAAGCCCGGCGACGTCCCCTTCGTCGCCCCCGAGCAGGACGACACCGTCGACAACGGCGTCGTGTTCAAGGTGCGCCCGAAGGACCCGCGGGTCTCGCGGGTGACCTACCACGCCGGCAACTGGATGCTCGGCTCGTCGAACCAGCGCACCTCGGACTATCCCATGAGGTATACGTTCAGCGTGACCGGCGCCCGCAACGTCCACGCGGTGGCGTGGGACGCCGCGGGCAAGCGGCTCGCCGAGTCCGCCATCGACATCGAGATCCGCGACTGACGCTCACGGCCGCGTGAGCCGCGCGAGGGGCGGAGCCCGCTCCGCGAGGCCGCTGTTGACGAGCGAGGGCGCGCCGCGCAGCTCGTCGACGACGTGGTATTCGGCCTTGTAGTTCTTCGCGAGCCACACCTCGCAGCTCCGGCTCTGCTCGTCGAAGTACTGGTGCTGGAGCGAGAGCTTCAGGCACTTCTCGAGCGCGGGCCGGGCGAGGTTCGCCTTGTAGGGCTCCGAGACGCGGTAGAGCTCGGTGGTGTACGTGTTGCGGAGCTCGTCGTCGCTCTTCCACTCGGCGGGGATGGGCGCGCGGCGGAAGTCGTCGACGAAGTCGCCCCACATCAGGCCCGATCGCGAGCCGGCGGCGATGACCCACCGCGGGGGAGCCACCGGCTTGATCTCGAGGATCTTCACGTATTCGGGCTCGACCTCCTGGATCGCGGCCTTCTTCTTCTCGTACCAGTCCTTCACCTTCGTGCCGACGTGGCGGAGCACGTCGGCCTTGGTGCCGGGGCCGCGGTAGTCGGGGAAGCGGAGCGAGTCCACCCGCGCCCGCCGCGCGTCCTCGGCGGCCATGAAGTACGCCTCGCCCACCGCGCCGAGCGCGCGCCCGAGGCGCTTGTCCTTCTGGGCCTCGTCCTCGCCGGCGTAGGCCGCGCGGATCTTGGCCTCCGCGGCCGCCGGGTCGCGCCACAAGCTCTGGACCTTGGCGTATTCGGCGCGCGCCTCGCCGTCGCGGCGGAGCCGCGCGAGCGCGCGCGCGTAGGTGGCGTGGGCCTGGACCTGCACGTCGGGGGCGGCGCGGTCGATGATGGACATCGAGCCCGCGAGCGCGCCCCGCGCCTTCTCCCACTCCTCCTTCTCGGCGTAGTGGGCGCCCACCGCGTACGCGACGGCCGCGGTCTGAACCGGCTTGGCCGCGCCGTAGCTGCGCGAGAACAGGCGCGCGTCCTCGAGCGCCTCGGCCTCCTGCCCCAGCCCGAGGCGGAGGAGCACGGCGTCGGCGAGCGCGACGTCGGCCTTCTCGGCCTTCGGGTCTTGCTTCGCGAAGCGCTCGTACCACTCGGCGGCCACGTCGTAGACCGCGATCGCCTGGTAGCTGCCGCCGATCTCGTAGACGGCCTTCTTGGCCCACGGCGAGCTCCCCTTCGCCTTGGCGTCGTAGTCGACGAGCGCCTTGCGGGCGGTGATCGCCTTGGCGACGAGCCGCGCCGCCTGGAAGGACTTCGCCGCGTTGTAGGCGATCTCGTCGCAGCGGTCGGCCTCGGGCGCGCGCCCCGCGGCGGCGGGCTCCTGGCAGTAGCGGCGGAACATCTCGAAATACGCGCCGCCCGCCCGCTCGTGGAGGGCCAAGGCCGCGGCGCCGGTCGCGGCGGCGGCGCGGGCGGTGTCCTCCTCGGCCTCGAGCCGGAGGAGATCCACCTGCACCCGGGTGAGCGACGCGCAGTCGCTCGACCCGCGGCCCCTGTCGCCGCCGCAGAACGAGTCGAGGAACTTGGGGACGTCGCGCTTCATGTCGGCCACGCACCCCGTCCGCCTGGGCTTGGCGTGGTCGCGCAGCACGTTGACCGACTCGAGGTAGAGCTGGGCCGCGTACACCGCCGCGTCGTGCCCGGCGTGGTCGACCGCCACGTCGCGGAAGCCGACGGCGGCCTCGTCCCAGCGCCGCGCCTCGAAGTAGGTGCGCGCGCGCGCGTACTTGATCTCGACGAGCCGGCTCTGCCCTTCTTTGTCGCCGGCCGCCGGCTTGACGTGGCAGATGTATCGATTGAACGCCCCGATCATCGCGGTTTGATGCTCGGTCATCGGCTTGGCGGCGAAGAGCTCGTCGCCCACCTCCTGGCGGACGGAGCCGGGCATCTGGCCGATGCCGCGGCGGGCGGCGCCGGCGGCGTGCTCCTTGTCGTACGTCTTCTGGTAGCAGAGCACCGCCGCGTGCGCGGCCTCGGCGGCGTCCGCGGCCTTCGGATCCTCGGCGAGCGCCTCGTCGAAGGCGGGCCCGCACTCGGCCCACTTCTCCTGGGCGTAGAGGAGGTCGGCGCGCGCGTATTTGATCTGCGCCATCCGCGGCCAGTCCTCGCGGACGAGGCGGGCGTATTCGACCTTCGCGAGCTCGGCGCTCGACCAGGAGTCGATGATCTTTTTGTACAACTGGGCGGCCGCCGCCATCGTCTTCGCGTCGTTCGTGCCCCGCTGATCGGCCGTGCCCGTCGCCTCGAAGTGCCACGACATCGCGGTCTCGACCACCACCTCCGCCGACGCGTTCTCGCACCGCTGCTTGTCGGCGGCGGACGCGCCGCTCGCGCGGGCGTCGCGCAGCGCCTTGAGCTGGAGGTCGAGCTCGGCCACCGTGGCGTCCTTGGCGCCCCCCTTCATCGCCATCGTCGCCTGGGTGATGCGCGCCTGGTAGAGGCACGGCTGGGCGCCGGTGCGGTTGCGAGCCGCGAGGTCGCGGTAGAGGAGGATCCCCTCCGGGTAGTGCCCGGTGTCGAGGTAGCTGTTCCCCAGATCATCCATCATCTTGAAGGTGGATTCGTCGCCGGGTCCGGGGGCGGCGACGGTCTTGAAGAAGGCGTAGGCGCGGGCGGGGTCGCCCTTGAGGGCGTACACGGGGACGAGATCGCGCCGCGCGGACTCGGCGAGCCGCGTCGCCCCCGGCAGCGCGGGGTAGGCGACGCCGAAGTCGACGACCTTCTTGAAGGCGTGGAGGGCGCGGGCGAGGTCGCCCGTGTTCCAGTGGACGTAGGCGAGCTTGTAGAACGCGTAGCCCCAGACCTTGTTGTTCGGGGCGGGATACTTCACGACCTCGGCGTACGCCTTCTCGGCCAGGCTCCACTTCTGGGGATCGCCCTGGGCCTCGGCGAAGAACAGCTCGCCGAAGGCGAGGTAGGCGTGGGGCACGTATTTCGACTGCGGCGCCTTCTGGAGGAGCTCGTAGTAGACGGCGCGCGCGCTCTTCGCGTCGTGGTCCTGCTCGTGCTCGTAGGCGAGGAAGTAGAGCACCTCGTCGAGCGCGGCGTAGCTCGGGTGCTCGTTCTTGATGAGGGCGTAGTACTGGATCGCCTTGGCGCGAGCGCCCTTCTCGACTCCGGCGGCGACGTTGGCCTCGGTCTGCTTCTTCCCCATGGCGGGGTCGTTCTGGCGCCGCAGGCGGTCGCGCTCGGCCTCGGCCTGGGTCTTCTCGCGGAAGCCCACGCTCTCGAGCTCGGCGTAGTCCTCGGCGAGGCGCCGCGCGAGGGTCACGCGGTCGGGCGACGTCCGCGACGTGTTGGAGAAGAGGCTCTCGAGCCCCTGGATCTCGGTGACGAGCAGCCCCTTCTGCCGCACCTTGATGCGGCCGATGCGCTCGTCGTCGCGCGGATCGGAGATCGGCGGAGGTTGGGGCGGGGTCGCGTCGCGCTTGGCGGGCGTCGCCTCGAGCTTGCCGTGCGGAGCGCGGCTGGCGCCGGGCGTGTTGTGGACCTCGCGCGCGGTGACGCCGGCGCAGGCGTCGAGCGCCGCCTTGGCGCGTTCGTCGATGCAGACCTCGGCGGCGCGGGAGGCGCGCGAGAGCGAGAGCACGCAGCCGAACGCCGCGAGCCCGATCAAGAGCCGCTTCATGGGCACCCTCGTTGGAAATGGTGGGGTCGCGGCGCGACCGGCCCGTGGAGGCCCAGCCGCGCCGCCCGACGCGCGTGAGACCCGGGGCGCCGCCGCTCCGTGGGAGGGGGCTCGAAGCGGCGGGGGGCGTGCTCTACGCTGGCGCCATGAGCGAACGAACGATCACCACCGAGCGCCGCGGCCACGTCCTCCTGATCGGCCTCGCGCGCCCCCACAAGCGCAACGCCTTCACCACCGCGATGCTCGCCGAGCTGTCGCAGGCCTACGCGGAGCTCGAGCGGGACGACGAGCTCTGGGTCGGCGTCCTCCACGCGCACGGCGACCACTTCACCGCCGGGCTCGATCTCGCCGAGGTCGGCCCCGCGGTCGCCTCCGGGGCCGCGCTCTTCCCCGACGGGGGGATCGATCCGCTCGATCTCTTCGGCCCGCGGCGCGACAAGCCGGTGGTGTGCGCGGTGCAGGGCATCTGCTTCACGATCGGGATCGAGCTGATGCTCGCGTGCGATCTCGCCGTCGCGGCCGAGGGCACGCGGTTCGCGCAGATGGAGGTGCGGCGGGGCATCATGCCGTTCGGCGGCGCGACGCTGCGCTTCCCGGCCGCCGCGGGCTGGGCCCGGGGGATGAAGTGGCTCCTCACCGGCGACGAGTTCGACGCGAAGGAGGCGCTCGCCCTCGGCATCGTC
>JAEUKG010000849.1 GCA_016794325.1 Myxococcales bacterium
CGGGCGCGGGGCGACGGACCGCGAGGGGCAGGCCCGGCATCGGGAGGCCCCGCCCGGCCTCGAGGCGCGCCGCCGACCAGACGCGCACGCGGTCGAGCCATTCGTGTAGAAATTGGTCGAGCATGGCGCGACTACCGAAGATCCCCCTTAGCATGCCCCGCGCCCTCGCCGGGCGGCAGCTCGCGCTCGACGAGGAGCGGACGGCGCGGTTCCCCTTCCTCCTGCGGAGGAAGCTCGCGCGGATGTCGCTGTCGCCGCTCGCCTTCCTCCGCGGCGCGGCCCCGCTCTTCTACGAGCTCGTGGCGAGCCACTCCGAGCTGCGCGACGGACCATCCGGACAGGGATGGCTCGTCGGGGACGCGCACGTCGAGAACTTCGGGGCATACCGCGCCGGCGTGCAAGAGAAGACCGACCCCGTCGTCTACGACCTCAACGACTTCGACGACGCGTTCGAGGGGCCGTGGCACCTCGACGTGCTCCGGGTGCTCACCAGCCTCACGCTCGCGGGGCGCGAGCTCGGGGGCGACGGGAGGCAGTCGATCGCGCTCGTCCGCGCGTTCTTGGGTGGCTACGTCGACGGCGCGTTCGGCGACCGGCGCATGCCGCGCGCGCCCCAGCCGGTCGCGGAGCTGCTCGCGCAGGTCGAGCGACGCTCGCCGCTCGAGCTCCTCGAGGCCCGCACCCGCGTGCACGGCGCGAGGCGGCGCTTCGTGCGCGGGCAGCGCTACGTCGACCTCCCCGACGGGGTGAAAGACGGCGTCGCCTCCGCGTTCGCCCGCTACGTGCGCGGCCTGCCGCCGGCGGAGCGCCCGCGCGAAGACCACCTCGAGATCTGGGACGCCGCCCAGCGCATCGCGGGGACCGGCAGCCTCGGCGTGATCCGGGTGGCGGTGCTCGTGCGCGGCAAGGGCCGGGACGCGGCGTGGATCTTCGACATGAAGGAGCAGGGCGAGCCGTCGGCGGCGGTCGCGTTCGGCGCGCCGCCGCTGAGGCCCGCCGTCCGCGTCGAGACCGCCTTCCGCGCCTGCGTGGCGAGGCCGCCCAAGCTCGTGGGGACGACGGAGCTCCTCGGGCACTCGATGTTCGTGCGCAAGCTCACCCCGCAGGAAGACAAGCTCGATCTCACCCACGTGCGCGGCCACGATCTCGGGCCGCTCGCGACCTACGGCGGCCTGCTCCTCGGGCGCGCGCACGCGCGGGGCGCGACCAAGGCGCCGCGACGGCCGTGGGACGCCGCCGACGTCGACGCGATGGTCGAGCGGAGCATCGCGATGGCGAGCCTGCACGAGGGCGCCTACCTCGCCCTCGCCGACGAGGTTCGGCGGCGGCAGCTCCTCGCGACGTGATACATGTCCTCGCATGAAGTCGAGCCGGCTCGCCGCGGCGGCCTTCGCCGCGTGCCTCCTCGCGGCGCCCGCCGCGAGCGCCAACGGGCGCATCCCGGCGTCGAGCTACATCGCGTTCAGCCCGAGCGATCCGAGCTTCGTGGTCGCTCGCGTCACGTTCGGGATGCTCGTCTCGAGGGACGCCGGCCAGAGCTGGGACTGGGTGTGCGAGCAGTCGATCGGCTACAACGGCCCCGAAGACCCGGCGATCGCGATCTTCCAGTCGAACACGGTGGTGGCGACGTTGGCCTCGGGGCTCGTCCAGTCGCCCGACCGCGGCTGCAACTTCGCCTTCGCCCCCGCGCCGATCCCGCAGAAGTTCTTCATCGACGTCGCGGTCCGCAAGACCGACGCCCAGGTGGGGTACGCGCTCCTGTCGGCGTACGCAGGCGCGGAGGACGACGCGGGCGCGCTCCTCTTCACGACCCAGGTGTATCGCTCGGGCGACAACGGCGGCTCCTGGGCCAAGGTCGGCGCCGACCTGGATCCGAAGATCCTCGGCGAGACGATCGACGTCGCCGAGAGCGATCCGAGCCGCCTCTACCTCTCGTCGATCCGCGGCAGCGGCGACGCCGTCGTCGCGAGCCTCTACGTCTCGACCGACGCCGGCCTCGCCTGGACCGAGCGCGCGATCCCGCTGGAGAGAGGTGAACGCGCCGCGTTCATCGCCGCGGTGGACCCGAAGGTCGCCGACGTCCTCTACGTGCGCACGACCGCCAGCGCCGACCAAGGGGCGCGCCTGCTCGTCTCGCGCGACGCCGGCAAGACGTGGGAGACGAAGTTCCGCTCGCAGGGCGCGCTCCTCGGCTTCGCGCTGTCGGCCGACGGCAGCAAGGTCTGGATCGGCGGCCCCAAAGACGGGCTCCACGCCGCGAGCACGGCCGACTTCGCGTTCGCGCAGCGCCACAAGGCCCAGATCCAGTGCCTCGCGGTCGCCGGGGACGGGAAGCTCTGGGCGTGCTCGAACGAGGCGAGCGGGTTCACCCTCGGCCTCTCGCCCGACGAGGGCGCCTCGTTCACGTCGAAGATGCACTTGCACGAGGTGCGCGGCCCGCTCGCGTGCCCGTCGGGGGCGACGGCCGACAAGTGCGTCCCGCTGTGGGGCGATCAGAAGAAGGCGCTCGGCATCGAGCCGCCCGGCGACGCGGGCGCGAACGCCGACGGCGGGGCGCGGCCGCCGGGCGGCGGGGGCGGCGGCGGCGGCGGCGACGACTGCAACTGCTCGACCCCCGGGTCGGGCGGGCTGTCGGCGGGGGTCGCCGTCTGCGCGGTGTTCGTCGCGCTGGGCCTCGCGCGACGCAAGCGCGCGCGCTGAAGGCCCGCGAGACGACGAGCTCCGTCGCCGGTGCGGGCCGACGTCACCGGGTCGAGGCGAGCTCGATGCGCGCCCCGTTCGAGAGGACGGCGAGCCCGGTCCGCGTGTCGAGCTCGAGGGTGGGCTCGGGCCGCGCGACGCCGCGGTCGAAGTCGGAGAGCACGACGTCGTCTCGCCCTCGGTCACCGACCGCGTAGCACGGGGTGAAGCCGGTCTCGGGTGTCGCGCCGAAGAACACCGCGTCCGCGCAGCGGACCTCGGCCCGACATTCGGGGCCGGCGCCGACGGGGCCGACGTCGATCGTGCAGCTCGCACCCGCGGGGGCGGCGCCCACGCGGCTCGCCAGCTTCCCCACGAGCCGCCTCGGGCGGGCGAGCCCCGGGCGCGAGATGCGCGCGCAGGAGAGGAGCTCGATGGAGTCGCCGCCCGCCTCGAGGCGCATGAAGTGGAACGGGTAGGTCCTCGGATCGGTCCCGCGGGTGCGCGCGTACGCCTCGACGGCGATCGAGCCCTCGCCCTTCGGGCCGTGCACGAGGACCGTCGAGCTCCTCACGCGGCCGACCTGCGAGCTCGACTGGAGGCCGAGCTGCGTTCGCTCGATCGGAGCGCCGAGCGCGGCGTGGGCGAGCGTGCACGAGCGAGCGCGCGCGAGGACGATGTCCTCGTATCCCTTCCGATTGGGCGACATCGTCCCGAGCGCGATCACCACGAAGCCGTGGAGCGCGAGCGCGACGCCGTAGAGCGCCCGCGGGGGCCCCTTGGCCTCGATGCCCTCGCCGGAGACGTCGAGCCCGCCGACGTCACGGAGCGGCTTGCCCGCGAGCTGACGCGCGAGGACGAGGGCGCGGCGGAGCGCGTCGCCGCGGGCGAGCGGCCGGGTGACGAGCACCCGCGCCCCGTGGGCGTCGACCCGCGCCTGCCGAACGCCGGGGAGCTCGAACAGCGCGCGGATCAAGGCCGGGGAGACCCGATCGGGCGCGGCCGCCCGGAGCTCGAACGTCGCCGCGACGTCGGGGGGCAGCGGGACGTCGGGGAGCGACGTCGCGTAGCGCGGGAGCCCCACCGCGCGCTCGCTCAGCACCATCGGGGGCAGCCCCTGGGCGTGGGCGAGCACGATCCACACCGGCCGGATCGCCTTCTCGTCGTCGAACGCGCCGGCGGTCACGGTGATCAGCGCGCCGTCGACGAAGCCGTCGGCCCCTCCCTCGGTCGGAGAGAGGCCGAACGGAG
>JAEUKG010000856.1 GCA_016794325.1 Myxococcales bacterium
CGCGGGCGCGGCCAGGCACCCGAGCGCGATCGCGACGAGGTCGTTCAGGAGCGCGACCTTGGGGATGCCGAGGCGGCGCCCGAGCGCGGGCCCGTCGATCAGCCACGGGAGGTTCGTCGCCCGGCAGCGGTCGTCGACGACCGGCCCCGCGACGCCGAGCGCCGCGGCCTTGGGCCGATCGCGGCCGAGGAACGCGGTGACGATGGGCTCGAGGCCGCGGTGAGCCCGGCTCTCGAACGTCTCGGATCGCAGGACGCGCTTGCCGGCGTCGTCGTACAGGGCGAGGCGGGCGTTCGTGCCGCCGATGTCTCCCGCGAGGATCACGCGCCCTCGTTACTACAAGCCTCGCCGGACGTGATAGGGGCTCCGCATGCAACCCTGGCAGCAGGCCGCCGTGGGCGCGGCCGCCTTCATCGCGGTCCACTACCTGTTTCTCCGGGCGGCGAGCGGGAAGATCCCCGACACGCTCGGGGCGCTCGTGCTCGAGGCGACGGCGGCCCTCGGGATCCTCGTGAACTTCTTCTTCGGGCCGCGCGGCGACGCCGTCGCGACCACCGCGCGCGGGGTCGGCTACGCGGTGGTGAGCGGGCTCTGCATCACCGGGGCGAGCATCCTCCTCTTCGCCGCGCTGCGGAAGGGCGGCCCGGTCGCCGCGACCGGCACCATCGTCCTCGGAGGCGGCGTGGCGCTCTCGGCCATCGCCGCGCCGTTCCTGTTCGGAGAGACGCTCACGGTGCGTCGCGTGATCGGCGTCGGCCTCGGGGTGCTCGCGATGTTCGTGCTCGCCTCCGAGGGGTTCGGCCAGGCGCCCGCGAAGCCCTGACGCCCGGCCCACAAAAAGCGCGTCGCCGGAGCGGGCTCTCCCCGCGCCGGCGACGTCACGCTGCGCCCGCGCGGCCCGGATCGGGCCGAGCGAGGGCTCGGTCAGGGCAGACGGCTGATGAGCGCGTCGCCGAGCGAGGGCTGATCGATCTTGCCGAGCCAGATGCTCCAGACGGCCTTCATGAAGTCCTCGCCCTGGATGGTGGCGGAGCCGCCGCCTTGCACCCAGACGCTGACGGACTTGCTCGCGGCGCTGTAGGAGATGCTCACGCCCTGCTTCTCCTTGAGCTCGTTCTTGAAGGCGCCCACGAACGCGCCGATCTTGGCCTGGTCGGAGTAGCCGTTCATCGCGAAGGCCTCGCGGAGGGCCTTCTGGATCTTCTCGGCGTCGACGTCGCGCATCATGCGCCACGAGAAGCGCTTGTCGACGTCGGCGTCGATGACGGCCCGCTTGTTCTTGGCCGGCAGCGGGCCCTTCATGTCGTGGCTGATCGCGTAGACCTGGGCGGTGATGAAGGCGACGCTCTTGGTCCGGACGCCGGTGCCGGTGTTGTAGTAGCCGTCTCTGCCCGGCTCGAGCGCGGAGGCGGGGGTGGCGACGAAGGCGAGCATCATCGCGACGACGGCGAGGAGGAACGAGCGGAGCTTCATGGCGTGTATCCTCGGGAAAAGGAGGGGTGCGGTCAAGGGGAGTCGCACGAACGTGGCGCGGCCGTAGCGCTCGGTTGGACGGAGCTTCCGCCCCGGAATTCATGGCTTTTCTTGCGCCACGGGCGAAAAAGGCGCGCCCCGCCCGTGGGGTCACGCGGGGGTGGCGTCGGAGGCCCCCGCCCGGGGCGCCCGAGGCGTGACGAACGCGAACGCGAGGGCGCCCGGGAGCGCCAGGAGCCCGAGGGTGACGACGACCGCGTGGTAGTCGTGGGTGCGGTCGAGCCAGCGCCCCATGACGGGGTTGACCACGATGTGCATGAGCGACTGGGCGGCGGCGCAGAGCCCGCTCGCGCTCGACGTCCTCCGGGGGTCGACCCGCGCGAGGAGGTCGGCGGTGGCGACGACGTACATCCCGGCGCCGCCGGCCATCGACGCGCCGACGAGCAGCATGAGCGGGACCGGTCGGTGCACGAGCGGGACGAGCACGAGCGAGCTCTCGAGGAGCGCGGCGACGACGACGAGGTCCCAGTGGCCGCGCGCGCGGGTGCGTCGGCGCTCGATCCAGCTCGCCGAGTAGCCGAACACCAAGGCGCCCGCGTCGAACAGGATGGGCGGCACCCAGGCGTAGCGACCGACGTCCTCTTGGGTCATCCCCCTCGCCTCGGTCATGAGCTGCGGCAGCCAGTTCAGGTTGAACATGATCGCGGGGGCGCTCGCGCCGATGACGGCGAGCGCGCGCCACACGGACGGATCGGCGAAGAGCTCGCCGTAGCCGCCGCCTGCACCGGCGGCGCGCCCCTCGGAGGCGTCGAGCCTGGCCCGCACCGCGCGGCCGTTGGACGCCACGAGCCACAGCGGCACCCAGAGCAGGCCGACGGCGGCGGTGGCGACGAACGCGAGGCGCCACGAGGACGCGCTCGCGAGCCGCACCGCGAGGGGCGCGGCGACCATCGCCCCGAGGGAGCTGCCGGTGAAGAGCAGGCCGAAGCCGGCCGAGCGGCTCTCGGGCGGCAAGATCCGCCGGATCGACTGGGTGGCGGCGGGGAACGACGGGGCCTCGGTCAAGCCGAGGCCGATGCGCAGCGCGAAGAGCGCCCCGAAGCCGGGGGCGACGGCGTGGGCCGCGGCGACCGCCGACCACGCGAGCACGGCGACGACGAGGCCGCGGCGCGCGCCGAGGGCGTCGAGCAGCGCCCCCGAGGGCGGCGCTCCGACGAGGTACGCGATCGAGAACGCGCTCGTGAGGAGCCCGTATTGGGTGTGGTCGATGTCGAGCGCCTTGCGGACGGTGGGCGCGAGCGCGGCCAAGGTCTGGCGATCGATGTAGCTTACACTCATCACGAGGGTCGCGACCCCCGCGACGAGCCACGCCCGCGCCTTGCTCGGCTCCACCGTCACCTAGGGCGGAGGACGTCGCGGGAGCGCCGCGCCTCGAGGGCGAAGGCGAAGCACTCGAGCGCGTCCTTCATCGAGACCGGCTCGCGGTGGCGGGCGGCGCGCACGAGCGCGCGGAAGGCGAAATAGCGCGCGCCGTCGAGGCGGAGGAGGAGCGCGACGACCGCCGGGTCCCGCGGCGCGTCGAGGGTGCCGACGAACGCGGCCGCCGAGGCGAGGACGCGGGTGACGAGGACGTCGCACGCGAGGACGGCGTTGACCGCGTCGCGGGCGGCGAGCATCGCCTCGGCCTGGCGCACGGTCTCGCGCTCGCTGTCGGGCCAGAGCTCGGCGAACGAGACCGCGGGCCCCGACGGCGGCGCCGACCCTCCCGCGGGGCCGCTCGAGCTCGGGCGGGCGGCGCCGACCGCGCGCGTGTCGGGCGGCTGGGTCGGGATCTTCCGCTCGACGGGCGGCGGCGACGGCGACTGCGCCGCGAGCTCGCCCGAGCGCGGCTTGTCGGTGGCCGACATGCGCGGGTTCGAGCCGGGATCGACGAGCGAGCGCATGGCCTCGGCGACGCCCGCGTCGACGAGGCGCTGGCCCTGGGGCTCGCCCTCGTAGCTCTTGAGGACGAGGCGGGTGATGCGCTCGAGGCCCTCGAAGACGCCGTCGCCGCTCGTCGCCACGGTGGGCAGCGACGGGGCCTGGTGCTTGTTGAAGCGGCGCTCGAGCTCTTCGATCGGCAAGAGGTCCGACAGGTCGCGCTTGTTCCAGTGGAAGGTGTGCGGGACCTCGTCGAGGGTGCGGCTGTGCTCGGCGAGGTTCGAGTGCAGATCGTCGAGCGACTCCTGGTTCACGTCGGCTCGGCCCGCCTGCGAGTCGGCGACGAACACGACGCCGTCGGCGCCGGAGAGCACCAGCTTGCGCGTGGCGGCGTAGTAGACCTGCCCGGGGACGGTGAAGAGCTGGAGGCGGACGCTCATCCCGCGGATCTTCGGGACCCGGAGCGGGAGGAAATCGAAATAGAGCGTGCGGTCGGTGGGGGTCGCGAGCGACACCATCTTGCCGCGGTGCTCGGGCTTGGCCGACGCGTAGATGTACTGGAGCGTCGTGGTCTTTCCGCCGAGCCCGGGCCCGTAGAACACCAACTTGAAGACGAGCTCCCGCGTGTGCGGGTTGACGGAGGCCATGCTGCCCGGGACGAGGATACACGAGTCGCGGGCGCCCGGCGGCTTGTCGGCGGCCGGAGCGGGCGGTAAAAGCCGACGCCTTGGGCTACGCCGACCTCCACTGCCACTGGATCGCGTCCATCGACGACGGCTGCCGCACGCCCGAGGCCGGCGTCGAGCTCCTCAAGGGACTGTTTTCACTCGGCTTTTCGACGGTCGTCGCCACACCTCACATGCGCCCGGGGATGTTCGACAACGACCGCGCCGCGCTCGAACGCGCCTTCGCGCGCATGCAACCCATGCTGGCAGCCGAGGGAGGGCTGCCCCAGGTGCATCTGTCGAGCGAGCACTACTTCGACGAGCAGGTCTACGCCCGCCTCCGCGCGGGTGAGGGCGTCCCCTACCCGTCCCGTCCCGGCGCCAAGGCGCGCGGTGTCCTCGTCGAGATGAACCCGGTGGCGTTCCCGCCCCAGCTCGCGCGGAGCTTCGTCGAGCTCCGACGCAAGGGGCTCTTCGTCGTCCTCGCGCACCCGGAGCGCTACCAGCCGGTGTGGAAAGACGACGGCTGCCTCGACCCGCTGCTCGACGCGGGGGCGCGGCTTTTGCTCGACATTTGCGCCGTCGTGGGCAAATACGGGCGGGCTCCGCAGAGAGCCGCGGAGAAGCTCCTGGAGGACGAGGCCTACGAGGCCGCGTGCTCCGACGCGCACAAGCCGGAGGACCTCGACGACGTCGCGCGCGCCATCGATCGCCTCACCGAGCTCGTGGGCGACGAGGAGCGCGACCGACTGCTCGGCGCGGCGCCGGCGGCGATCTTGGAAGGTATCTAGGGAAGCCACATGAACGAGAAAATCGCAGTCATCGGTCTCGGATACGTCGGCCTCCCGGTCGCCCTCGCCTTCGCTCGCAAGTTCCCGGGGACGGTCGGCTTCGACATCCACGCGGAGAAGGTCGCCGAGCTCGCCCGCGGCCACGATCGCAACGGCGAGGTCCCGGCCGAGGAGCTCCAGGGCAGCACGTTGCGGATGACGAGCGACCCCCGCGACCTCGACGGCGTGACGTTCTTCGTCGTCGCCGTGCCCACCCCGGTCGACCACAACAACGTCCCCGACCTCACCCCGGTGGTGAAGGCGAGCGAGACGGTAGGCAAGGTGCTCAAGAAGGGCGCGGTGGTGGTCTACGAGTCCACCGTCTACCCCGGCGTGACGGAGGACGTGTGCGGGCCGATCCTCGCGAAGGTCTCGGGCCTCTCGCGGGCCGACTTCAAGCTCGGTTATTCGCCCGAGCGCATCAACCCCGGCGATCGCGAGCACACCCTCGAGCGCATCGTGAAGGTGGTGTCGGGCGAGGACGCGCCGACCCTCGACCGGGTGGCCGCCGCCTACGGCGCGATCATCGACGCCGGGATCCACCGGGCGCCCTCGATCAAGGTCGCCGAAGCCGCCAAGGTGATCGAGAACACGCAGCGGGACATCAACATCGCGCTGATGAACGAGCTCGCGCTCATCTTCGACCGGATGGGGATCCGCACCGCCGACGTCCTCGCGGCCGCCGGCACCAAGTGGAACTTCCTGAAGTTCCGCCCGGGCCTCGTCGGCGGCCACTGCATCGGCGTCGACCCCTACTACCTCACGACCAAGGCCCAGCAGCTCGGCTACCAGCCCGAGGTCATCCTCGCGGGGCGCCGCATCAACAACCAGATGGGCAGCTACATCGCCCAGCGGACGGTGAAGCTCCTCGTCCACGCCGACATCCCTGTGAAGGGCGCCCGGGTCGGCGTCCTCGGCCTCACGTTCAAAGAGGACGTCACCGACATCCGCAACAGCAAGGTGCCGGACATCGTCACCGAGCTCGCCCAGTTCGGCATCCAGCCGCTCGTCCACGACCCCATCGCCAACCCCGACGAGGCGGCCCACGAGTACGGGCTCAAGCTCTCGCCGATGAGCGAGCTCACCCGGCTCGACGCCCTCATCCTGGCGGTGTCGCACAAGTGGTACACCGACCGCGGCCAGCGTGAGCTTCTTGCCTCGGTCCGTGACGGCGGTGTCGTGGTGGACGTGAAGAGCGCGCTCGATCCGTCGGCTGTGGGCCGGGGGATCCGTTACTGGAGCGTGTAGGCTCCAACCCCACGCCACTCTTGTGAATTTTCGGTCATGTGCCGAGAATTTTAGCGGTCGCGGCTGACGCTGGCGCATCGCATGCTATAGGCGTTTTCGACCGTGCTGGACTCCGCTGCCCCGCCCCCGCTCTCCCGAAAACCGGGCTTCTTCCGACGACATGCGGTGAAGTTCGTCGCGTCGGCGCTCATCACCGGCGCCCTCCTCTACACGCTCAAGAAGGCGGGGCTTCAACTCTGGCCCCCGGCGTCCGCGTTTTCGCAGGTGAAGTGGTGGACGGTCCCCGCGTACATCGTGACGTTCATCGCCGTCAGCTACTTCCGCGCGACCCGGTGGCGCTTCCTGCTCCGGTCGTTCGCCGACGTGCCGCTGCGCAAGGTCATCACGGCGTCGTGGGTCGGGTTCGCGGCCATCCTCATCTTCCCGTTCCGCATGGGCGAGGTCGTTCGCCCGTACATGGTGCGCGAGAAGGGCAAGGTCTCGCTCACCCGGGCGACGGGCAGCGTCGTCGGCGAACGCGTGGTGGACGGGCTCTTCCTCACCGTCGTGCTCGCGATCGCGCTCCTGCTCGTCCCGACGCGCAACCCGCTCGACCAGCGCATCCCCGGGCTGCCGACGGTCACGGTGGGCTACGTGCGCCACGCGAGCTTCGTGATGCTCGGCTTCTTCGCCGCGGTGTTCGCCTGCATCGCGCTCTTCTACTTCGCCCGCAGCTTCGCCGAGAAGCTCACCCACTGGACCCTCGGCCTGGTGTCGAAGAAGCTCGCCAACAAGGTCGCCGAGACGGCGATCAAGCTCGGCGAGGGGCTCCATTTCCTCGGTCGCGGGCGCGACGCGGTGCCGTTCTTGGCCGAGACGGCCGCGTATTGGGGCCTGAACGCGCTCGGGATGTGGCTCCTCGCCTACGGCTGCGGGGTCACGCACGCCGACGGGACGGAGCTCACGTTCCTCGAGGCCTGCGCCCTGATGGGGACCCTCGGCGTCACGATCCTGATCCCCGGGCCGCCGTTCCTCCTCGGGACGTTCCAGGCGGGCATCATCGCGGGCCTCGGCATGTACTGCTCGGCGGAGACCCTCGCCGGCCCGGGCATCGCGTACGCGAGCCTCATGTTCGCCCTCCAGTTCGCGTGGACCATCGTGTCGGGCGGCGTGTCGCTCCTCGGCGGTGGGAAGTCGGCCGCACTCTCGGCGCTCGAGGACGAGGCGCCCCCCGCGTCGGCCGTCGCCGCGTCCGACTGATCCACGCCGCCGCGGAGCCGCGGCCTCTCGCGGCGCTCCACGAGCGCCGGCCGCCAGGCGTGGGGCGCCGATCCCCCAGGCGCGAAATTGGGCAGCTTGCTGCCTTTTTTCGGGCGCACGATCCCCCGCGCGCGGGGCGCCGATCCCCCGGGCGCGAAATTGGGCAGCTTGCTGCCTTTTTTCGGGCGCGGGCACCGTTCGCCGGAAATTTGGCCCGGAGCGCCGTCGGCCGGTAGGCCTCGAACATGCGCGTGCTCCGACCGCTGGTGTTCCGCCTCCTCCCCGCCCTCAGCGGCACGGCCCTCGGCGTCGCCGTCGCCGCCGCGATCGTGCTCAGCGGCCCCGAGGCCTCGGCGAAGAGCGCGTACGACTCCGACTACGGCTTCGAGCGGACGTGGAACGCGTCGCTCCGCCTCGTCCGCGTCGACCGCGGGTACAAGATCACCGAGAAGGACGAGCAGAACGGCTACGTCCTCTTCGACTACAAGTCCGCGGAGTCGTCCAAGGTGACGAGCGGCTCGATGGAGCTCATTCGCGGCCAACACCCGGGCGATCCGGTGCGGGTCGTGGTGCAGCTGCCGCAGATGCCGCGGTACCACGAGCAGGTGCTCCTCGACGATCTCGCGCGCAAGCTCCGCCACGAATACGGGGAGCCGCCGTCGCGCCGCACCCGCGAGAAGAACGAGAAGAACGAGAAGGCGCCAGCCGACGCTGGGGCCGACGCCTCCTCGAACTGAGCGCGCGGGCGCGGGGCCGGCGCCGCGCGCGTCAGACGTCGATGAAGTCGAGGTTCCCGACGTAGTCGGCCTTGCCGAGCTCGACGCCGGTGTGCCGCAGGATCGAATACGCGGTCGTCGTGTGGAAGAAGAAGTTCGGGATCGCGAGCTGCGCGACGTAGTCGCGGCCCACGAGGCCCTTGCCAGGCATCCAGGGGAGCGGGATCTTCGTGGTCGCGGCGTTCGCGAAGTCGCTCTCCTTGAGCCCCTCGAGGAACGCGCGCACCTCGCGGATCCGGTTCTTGAGCTGCTCGACGTTCTGCTCGTCGTCCGCGTGCTTCGGAGCCTCTTTGTTGGCGCCCCGCGCGCCGACGAACTTCGCGGCGTCGCACGCCGCCTGCACCTGGCGGTAGAGCGGGTACTGGTCGACGAACAGCCGCGCGTTCAGGAGGATCTTCGGGTCGACGTTCTTCTTCTTGGCGTAGGCCTCGCCGGCGTCGAGCCAGCGGCTCATGTTGTCGAGCATTTTGCAGAGCTGCGGAAGGGTCTCGTAGGCGTTCATGACGCCTTGGGTACACCCGATCGGCCCGTCTTGGCGAGACGGCCCTGTCAGACACCCGCCGGGCCGCCCGCCGGCGTCGCCGGAACGGGGGAGCCGGCGGGCGCCGGCTTGACCGACGCGCCGGCGCCGGGGCTGGGGGCGGCCGCCGGCGCCTTCTGGGCCGACGCGCCTGGAGCGTCCGCGCAGCAGCGGAAGCCGATCTGGTAGAAGCTGAAGACCTCGTTGTGGGCCGTGGTGACGGGGCGGCACCGCGTGCGCACCGGCCCCCAGTAGCCGCCCTTCAAGGCGCTCTTGTAGGGGTAGCCGCTCTCGTTCACCACCCACTCGTCCACGTTGCCGGTCATGTCGTGCACGCCGAAGGGGCTGACGCACGACTCGCGCGAGCCGCTCGGCTCACCCTGCCAGAGGCGCGCCGCTTCGGCGTCGCGGGTGGCGGGGTTGCCGAGCGCCTTCTCGTTCACCTCCGGGTGAGGCTTGTCGATGTTGCACGCCTCGGCGTTGCGCACGTGGCCGTACGGGTACGGGAGGCGCTCTTGGCCTTCGCACGCGAGCGTCCACTCGCTCTCGCCGCAGAGTCGCTTGCCCTGCGCCTGGCAGGCGTCGCGCGCCTCGTACCAGGTCTTCATGATGACCGGCTTCTCCCCCACCACGTTGGGGTACTCGTAGCGGTCCATGCAGAAGTGCTTGTGCGTGGTCTTGCTCTGGCACTTCGTGGTCGGCGCGAACTCCGCGCAGCGCATCTTCATGTCGGGGTCGAGCCAGCGCAGGCACGTCTGCTCGAGCCACGGGCAGTAGTCGCCCTCGACCTCCACCATGCCGGCGGCGCACGCGCCGGTGGTTCGCTCGTCACTCACCTGCGGCGTCGCGGTGGCCTTCGCCCCCAGGCTCGCGAGCGCTCCCCCCGCCGTCTCGGCCATCGCCGACGACAGCGTGGGACGTTTTGGGACGCCGTCCCCCGTTTCGGCCTGCGCGGTCGGCTCCAGCTTGTCGCTGGTTTGGCCGAGGATCCCGATCGCCGCGATTCCAAGCAAACCCAAGACGTGCCGCTTCATGCTGCTCTCCGCTCCCCGACGAGCGGCCTCGTGCTCCTCACGAAGCAAGCGGCTCGCCAACGTCGGACCAGGCTGCGACCCCTCGAACCAGGCGGACGGCTCCGTCGCGGCGGGCGCCTCCAAACCGCGGAGGTTCCAGCCGTTTTGTCCTCGTACGCCCCAATCGAACGTTACCGAATCCGCCGAACGCTTGCCTACATTTCCTGATATTTCATTTCGCCGCGTAGCGCGCTCTGCACCGCGACCGCAGCGTTGTCGTGGACTTGGCCGTCGAGCGCGCATCAGCGCGTCGGGCGCTTCGCATGTCGCGCGCGTGACACAACCGCGTCACGGCTGCCGCGGTGGGTGCGAACGCCTGACGCTCAGGGGTCGCGCGCCGGGGCGCGTCGGCAGAGGACGCTCACCGCGGCCTCGTCGCTCGGCGCCTCGTCGAGCAGCTCGTCGGCGGCGCACCCGAACGTGCACGTCGCGACCGCCCGACTCGGGCACGAGCCCACGATCGCGCCCCGGCAGGTGAAGCCGGCCTCGCACGCCGGCGAGGCGCCGGCGGGCGGCGGCGACGCGAACGACGCGGACTCGGCCGGTCGACACATCTGCTCGCGCGCGAGCTCCGCGGGCATCGCGACGACCGCCCCCGGGGCGGCGCAGTCGCGCGCGCAGCGGCCGACCACCTGGAACGGGCACACGCAGGCCTCGCCGACGCAGCTCGCGGGGACGTGGGCCGAGAGCGAGGCCTCCACGTTGCCGTCGCGGCACCGCGCGAGGCCGGACGGGCAGTCGGTGCCGGTGGCGGTGAGCTCCCCGCCCTGGGTGCGCGTGGCCGTGTCCGTGACGCGCCGGCTCAGGCACCCGCGCTCGCAGCCGGACACCGCGAACGCCAACGTGAGGACGAGCCCGAGCCCAGCGCGCATCTGCTGGACCGCGACGCTACCTCAGTTCGACGCCGGCGACGAACCGGCCGGCGTCGGCACCGGCGATGGACGCGCCGCGCGGCCGCGCTCGACGCCACAAACGCGGAAGACCAGGACCCGGGCCCGGCGGGCGCCAGAATCCTGCTCTCCACGAGGCGGACCGGTCAGTTCTCGATGAAGCTCTTCAGCTGCTTGCTGCGGCTCGGGTGCCGGAGCTTGCGGAGGGCCTTGGCCTCGATCTGGCGGATGCGCTCGCGCGTGACCTCGAAGTCCTGACCGACCTCCTCGAGGGTGTGGTCGCTCTTCTCGCCGATGCCGAAGCGCATGCGCAGGACCTTCTCCTCGCGCGGGGTGAGCGTCTTGAGGACGCGGCGGGTCTGCTCGGCGAGGTTCATGTTGATGACGGCCTCGGCGGGAGACACCACGCTCTTGTCCTCGATGAAGTCGCCCAAGTGCGAGTCTTCCTCCTCGCCGATCGGGGTCTCGAGGCTGATGGGCTCCTTGGCGATCTTGAGGACCTTGCGGACCTTGTCGAGCGGCAGCTCCATCTTCTCGGCGATCTCCTCCGGCGTCGGCTCGCGGCCGTACTCCTGGACGAGGTAGCGCGAGGTGCGGATGAGCTTGTTGATCGTCTCGATCATGTGCACCGGGATGCGGATGGTGCGGGCCTGATCGGCGATCGCGCGGGTGATGGCCTGGCGGATCCACCACGTGGCGTACGTGGAGAACTTGTAGCCGCGCTTGTACTCGAACTTGTCGACCGCCTTCATGAGGCCGATGTTGCCCTCCTGGATGAGGTCCAGGAACTGCAGGCCGCGGTTCGTGTACTTCTTGGCGATCGACACGACGAGGCGGAGGTTCGCCTCGACGAGCTCGGCCTTCGCGCGCTCGGCGAGCCGCTCGCCCTCGCGGATGTCCGCGTAGGTCTGGCGGAGCGCCTTGACGTCGAGCTGGAGCTCCTCCTCGACCTTCTTCAGGTTCTTCTGCGCGGCCGAGTGGTTCGCGAGGACCTCCTCGGGCGAGACGCCGTGGCGCTTCTTGAAGGAGCGCTCGAGCTTCGCGTCGGTGCGCGCCTGGCGCGCCTCCTTGCGGAGCTGGTCCATGTCGACGCCGGTGCGCTTCTCGAGCTCGGTGGAGCCCGACTCGGCGCGCTCGATCTTCTGGATGAGCGAGCGGAGCTTCATGACGATCTTGTCGATCGTCTTCTTGTTGAGGCGCATCTCCTCGAGGGTCTCGACCATCTTGGCCTTGTTCGCCTCGATGTCGGCCTCGACGTGCTTCTTCTTGCTCTGGGCGCAGCTCTCGAGCTGAGCGACGAGGTCGTCGCGCACCTTGTCGAGGTGCTTGACCTTGTCGATGAGCCGGAGGATGCGGCGGTCGGCCTCCTCCTCGTCGAACTCGCGCTCCTCGTCCTCGGCGTCGCGGATGATCTCCTTGACCCGGATCTTGTGCTTCCGGAGCTTGTCGCCGAGATCGATGATCTCGCGGACCGCGACCGGCGAGTTCAGGATCGCGTTCAGGATCATGTGCTCGCCTTGCTCGATGCGCTTGGCGATCTCGACCTCACCCTCGCGCGTGAGGAGCGAGACGCTCCCCATCTTGCGCAGGTACATCCGGACCGGGTCGTTGGACTTGGAGTAGTAGCTGTCGTCCTCGTCCTTCTCGCGATCGCGCAGGGCGGCCTTCTTCTCGGCGGCCTCTTCCTCGACGATGCGCTTCGGGGCGATCTTGACCTGCGTCGCGGCGTCGACGATCTCGATGTCCTCGTCGCCGAGGGCGCCCATGACGTCGTCCATCTGGTCGACGGCGTCGGTCGGGATCTGCTCACCGACCTCTTCGTAGCTCAGATAGCCTTTGCCCTTGCCGTTTCCGTTCCCATTGTCGCCGACGTGCTTCTCGGTGTCTTTCCGGTCTCGGTCTCGGTTCTTCGTCGCCATCGCCGCCTTCTCAGTCGCGTACCGCCAAGCGGTCGGTTTTGCCGGTGTCGCGTGCCGCGCGCGCCGCGTGAAGCGGGGCGCGCTCGCTCGGGAACCGGATGTGTCGGGGTGATTCTCGCTTCGTCTCTCGCGTGCTCCCTCGACTGCCGAGAGCACACCTCACGTCTTGGGTCCTTTCACGCCGTGCCTGGCGCGGGCGCGGGCCGAAGCCTCCTCCGCTCGCTCGAGCACCTTCTCCCAGTCGCTCGCTCCAACTTCGTTTTCTCGGGCGAGCTCGCTTACCTCCCTCGAAAGGAGCAGCCTCTTTAGCTTGTTTGCGTTTTCGAGCAAGTACACTTTTGCCTCGCCAGGCTCAAAAAAACGGCCAGCCACGAGGCGCTCTTTGGCATAGATCCTGAGGGTCTCCGGGAGCGCGCCCAGAAAGACTTCGGTGTCTATTTGCCCGCCGCGACCGTCTGGAGAGCCGCCCGCGTCCTCGGGGGAGATCCGCGCTCGGCGGAGCGCCGACACGAAGCTCACGCTCGCGCCCTCGAGCATGCCCAAAACCTCGTGGATTTCGGGGTCGTCCAGGAGCACTGGCCATTCGATCAGTGCCTCGACGATGGCCTTCCGCTCCTCGCTCCCCGGGGACCGCGTGCGCACGCGAGCCCGCTCGGGGGCGGGCCCCGGCGGCGGCCGCTCGCGCGCGACGGCGGCTCGGACGGCCCGCTCCAGGGCGGCGATGGTGGGCGGATGCGACTCGTCGTCGCGCGAGAAGCGCAATCCGTGCAGGTCGAGGCGACTCACGATCTGGTCGGCGCGGCTCTTCTGGAGCATCTGCTCCATCGGGTCGGCCTCTTCGGCCACGAGCCGGAGCACCTCCTGCACGCGGGCGAGCTTCTCGCGGGCGTCCGCGGCCGAGAACCCTTGGTCGAGCTCCGCGTCGATGAGGTACTCGAGCATCCCCTTCGCGGTGGAGAGGACGTCGCCGAGCGCCTGCGTCCCCTTCTTCCGGACGAGCTCGTCGGGATCGGTGCCCTCGGGGAGGCTCGCGACCTTGGTGACGAGCCCCGCGTCGCGCGCCGGCGCCCGAGACGCCTTGACCGCCTTCTGACCCGCGGCGTCGCCGTCGAACAGGAGGACGACGCGCGAGCTGAAGCGCTTGAGGAGCTTGGCCTGCTCGTGAGTGAACGCGGTCCCGAGGGGCGCGACGACGTTGGCGATGCCGCGCGCGTGGAGCGACACGACGTCGAAGTTGCCCTCGACCACGATCGCCTCCTCCTCCTGGCGGATCGCGTGGCGCGCCTGGAAGAGGCCGAAGAGGAGCGCGCCCTTGGTGTAGATCGGGCTCTCGGGGGAGTTGATGTATTTTGCAGGTTTGTCGCCCGGGTCCCGCGCGTCGCCCGGCAGCGGCGCGAGGGCGCGACCGCTGAAGGCCACCACCCTCCCCTGCATGTCGGTGACCGCGAACATGAGGCGGTGGCGGAAGCGATCGTAGTGGCCGGCGCCCGCGCTCCGCGGCACGAGCAGGCCCACCGTCTCGGCGGCGATCGGGCTCACGCCCTGCTGGCGGAGGTAGACGGCGAGTCCGTCCCAGCCCGCGGGGGCGTAGCCCATGCGGAACGCCGTGAGGGCCTCGTCCATCGTCGCGTCTTTGCCGAACGCGAGGCCGCGCCGCGCGAGCTCGGCGAGGGCGTGGTCCTTGTGCTCGTGGTCGCGGAGCTGGCGCTCGTAGAACGTCGCGGCGACGCTCATCGCCGCGTAGAGCTCGTCCTTCTGGCGGCGCGCGCGCTCGGCCTCCGCGGCCCCGGGGGCGTTGTCTTCCTCGACCTGGATGTTGAAGCGCTCGGCGAGGGAGCGCACCGCCTCCGGGAAGGTCGCGCCCTCGTGCTTCATGACGAAGTCGATGACGCTGCCCGACTCCTTGCAGCCGAAGCAGTGGAAGAAGCCGCGATCCGGGCTCACGTGGAAGCTCGGCGTCTTCTCCTTGTGGAACGGGCAGAGGCCGGTGAAGGAGCGGCCGTGCCGCTTGAGCGACGGGACCGCCTCGCCGATGACCTGGAGGATGTCCGCGCGCTCGCGGACCTGGGTGATGGTGGACTGCGAGATCACCGAACCGCGTTTCCGGTGGCGGGAGTTACCGCTCGGGGCAGGTCACGTCAACCCGAGGGCGTCGGGCGCGCGCCGTCGGGCCCCGGGAGCGGCGGCGAACAAAAGCGTTTGGCGAACGCGGGTCCGCGGGTGTACCGGATCGCTCGATGACCTCCCGCACGTACGCCATCCTCGCGGTGGCTGCCGTCTCCCTCGCCCATGCGGGCTGCAACGGGTGCGGCACGTCGACCGCGCTGCCCCCCGACCCCGCGCCGAGCGCGACCGCCGCCCCCGACGCCGTGGCCTCGGTCGCCCCGACCGCGCCTTCGCCGTCGAGCGACCCCCCGACGCGGCACCGCAAGATCGGCGGGCCCGCCACCGTGTTCGTGAAGGCCGCGCGCGCCGCCGGCGGGATCAAGCCCGAGCAGAAGCCGCAGATCGCCGAGGCCGAGGCCAAGATCGCGGGCAGCCCCGCCGAGAGCCGCGACGCGTTCAAGGCCATCCGCGCGGACGTCATCGCCGGGGTCCGCGCGGGCGCGCTCGACGACGCGAAGCTCGAGACGCGGTGGGCCGTGGTCGATCAAGGCACGCGCGCGCGGCAGGCGAGCGACGTCGCCGCGCTGAACGCCCTCTGGGCCGCGCTCGAGCCCTCGCAGCGCGCCGCGGTCGCCCAGAAGCTGCGCGGCGAGCACCCGACGATGCAGGAGTGGACCAAGCAGTGGATGACGGACGGGCGTGGCCGGGTGCAGGAGACGCAGAAGACCCTCGAGCAGCTCACGGGCGACCTCGACCTCGACCCCGACCAGAAGAAGAAGGTGACGATCCTCGCGTACAAGCCGTCGCCGGTGACGGGGAGCCTCGAGATGCAGTTCGAGGCGAAGAAGCACCTCCTCGGCCTCATCGAGGTGTTCGACAAGCCCGATTTCGACGCCGCCAAGGTGCCTCCGCCGCCGGCGAAGGTGATGCGCGGCCCCCTGGCCGAGGAGGCCTACTACGCGGGGCAGCTCATCCCGATCCTCACTCCGGAGCAGCGGACGAAGCTCGCGGCCCACTACGACCGGAGCGGCGGGGGCGGCGGAGACTGAGCCGACGTTCACCACCCCTTGCCCTCCGCGGTTTCACCATGTTAGACGCCGCACCCGAGCCCTCGCTCCCCTCGTCCGCGGAGCGGGCCCGCCCTATCTGCCAGACGCACTGACTGGATCCAACGTCCAAGAACCGCGGAGCTTTTCGCCCATGACGCAACCCACGCAGACCTCCTCTCCTACCGCCGCTGGAAAGGGCAAGATCGTCCAGGTGATCGGCCCCGTCGTCGACGTCGAGTTCGGTGACGGCAAGCTGCCGAAGATCCTGAACGCGCTGAAGGTCTCCAACCCTGGCATCTCCAAGGACAAGGACAACCTCGTGCTCGAGGTCGCCCAGCACCTCGGCGAGAACACGGTGCGCGCGGTCGCGATGGACTCCACCGACGGCCTCATCCGGGGCATGGAGGCGCGGGACACCGGCAACCCGATCATGATGCCGGTCGGCCCCGAGTGCCTCGGGCGCATCCTCAACGTCGTCGGCACCCCCGTCGACGAGCGCGGCGACGTCAACGCGAAGCGCTTCTCGCCGATCCACCGCGAGCCCCCGACGTTCCAGGACCAGTCGACCAAGGTCGAGATCTTCACGACCGGCATCAAGGTCATCGACCTCCTCGCCCCCTACCGAAAGGGCGGCAAGATCGGCCTCTTCGGCGGCGCCGGCGTCGGCAAGACCGTCCTCATCATGGAGCTCATCAACAACGTCGCGAAGGCGCACGGCGGCGTGTCGTGCTTCGCCGGCGTCGGTGAGCGCACCCGCGAGGGCAACGACCTCTACCTCGAGATGATGGAGTCGAAGCTCGAGACCGGCGAGTCCGTCATCTCGAAGACGGCGCTCATCTACGGCCAGATGAACGAGCCGCCGGGCGCGCGCGCCCGCGTCGCCCTCTCGGCGCTCACGGTCGCCGAGTACTTCCGCGACGAGGAGGGGCAGGACGTCCTCCTCTTCATCGACAACATCTTCCGGTTCACCCAGGCCGGCTCCGAGGTGTCCGCGCTCCTCGGTCGTATCCCGAGCGCCGTCGGCTACCAGCCCACGCTCTCGACGGAGATGGGCGCGCTCCAGGAGCGCATCACCTCGACGAACAAGGGCTCGATCACCAGCGTCCAGGCCGTGTACGTCCCCGCCGACGACCTCACCGACCCCGCGCCGGCGACCACGTTCGCCCACCTCGACGCGACCACCGTTCTCAGCCGTGACCTCGCGGCCCTCGGCATCTACCCCGCCGTCGACCCGCTCGACTCCACGTCGACGATGCTCGATCCCCAGGTCGTCGGCGAGCGGCACTACGCCGTCGCCCGTAAGGTCCAGGGAACGCTCCAGAAGTACAAGGATCTCCAGGACATCATCGCGATCCTCGGCATGGACGAGCTCTCCGAGGAGGACAAGCTCGTCGTGTCGCGCGCGCGCAAGATCCAGCGCTTCCTCTCGCAGCCGTTCTTCGTCGCTGCGCAGTTCACCGGCATGGCCGGCAAGCTCGTCCCGCTCAACGAGACCATCGAGGGCTTCGAGCGGCTGGTCAACGGCGAGTTCGACGACGACCAGAAGTACCCGGAGCAGGCCTTCTATCTCGTCGGGAACATCGAGGAGATGAAGTCCAAGGCCGCCGACCTCACCAAGAAGAAGTGACATGGCTGACAAGATCGACCTCGAGATCGTGACGCCCCGCGGTCGCGCGCTCGCCGCGACCGCGGACGAGGTGACCGCGCCCAGCGTGAGCGGCGAGTTCGGGGTGATGCCCGGCCACTTGCCGCTCCTCGCGGCGATCCGCACCGGCCTCGTCACCTACCGGCAGGGCGCCGACACGAAGAAGTGCGCGGTCGGCTCCGGCTTCGCCGAGGCCGGCTCCAACAAGCTCCTCATCCTGACCGAGGAGTTCGTCGAGCGCGACGGGATCGACCCGGTGCAGGTGCGCAAGCAGCTCGCCGAGGTCGAACAGCAGATCGAGAAGCTCTCGGCCGCCACCGATTCGCGGGACGAGAAGGTCTCCGTCGAGCGCAAGCTCCTCATCGAGAAGGAGAACTGGCTGGCGGCGCAGCTCGAGCTGTACGGCGATCCGCCGCCGGCCACGATGCGCCCCTTCGAGGAGTTCGGGCCGCCCGACACCGTGATCGACGAGGAGTCGGCGAGCGGCGACGCCGGCCAGAGCTGAGCGCCCTGTGACCCGCACGCAGAGCATCGTCGCCGCGCTGAGCGCGATCGTGCTCGTCGCGCTCTTGATGCGCGTCGTCGCCGAGGCGAACGGCCCGCGGATCAAGGAGACCCCGGTGGCCATCGTCGACGCCGGGGTCGACGCCGCTCCGAGCTCCGCCGACGCCCAGGCGGCGGTGACGCCCGAGGGTGGGGTCGAGCCGCGGGACGGCGGGGCGGTGCTCATCACCGACCTGCGCGACCTCCCCGAGGCGAGTGACGGCGGCGGCACGGAGAAGGCCGTCCGTCAGGTCCGCTTCGGCGTCGTGCTCGTGCAGTTCGCGGGCGCCCAAGGCGCGGCGGCCGGAGCGCGCAGCCGAGAGGCCGCCGCGACGCTCGCCGCCGAGCTCGGCGAAGAGGCGAAGAAAGACTTCAAAGCGGCGGTGCGCCGCGGCGACCCCGGCTCGACCGAGGACGCGGGGCGGATGCACCGGGGAATCCTCGAGCCAGGGCCGGAGCGAATCCTGTTCTCCCTGGCCGTGGGCGACGTCGGCGGGCCCGTCGAGACGCCGCGTGGGTACTGGATCGTCAAGAGACTCGAATGATGGTAGGACGGGTACATGGCCACGATTGACATCTCCCGGGGGCACACCCTCCCCTTGGACGACGCGAAGAAGCGCGCAGAAGACATCGCTCGTAGCATGGAGACCAAGCTCGGCATCCAGTGGAAGTGGGATGGCAACACCATCCTCTTCGAGGCTCCGAGCGGCGCCGCCAAAGGCACGAAGGGCGAGCTCAAGGTGACGGACAAGGAGGTCCGCGTCGCCATCGACCTCCCGTTCATGCTCCGCGTCATGAAGGGCACCATCGAAGACAAGGTGAAGGAGAAGCTCGACCAGCTCACCTGATCGACGCATCCGACGATGTCCGAGAGCCAGCCGCCGCCCGAGACGTCCGAGGCCGAACCGGTCGACGTCTTGGTGTCGGTCCCGCCTCCTCCCACGAGCTCCGTGAGCGAGCCTCCACCGGCGAGCCTCGACGACCCGAGCGGCGTCGAGGCCGCGATCGAGCGGCTCCGTGAAGAGGTGGTGGAGAGCCCGGACCCGTCGCGGCGCGCCCGACTCCTCAACGAAATCGCGGAGATCGAGGAACGCGCCGGCGACGAGCAGAACGCGGCGAAGGACTATCTCGCTGCGTATAACGCCGACCCCGACTTCCGCGAGTGCCTCGAGGGGCTGCTGCGGCTCCTCGAGCGCCGGCGGTCGATCGCCAACCTCGGCAAGCTCGTCGACGCCCTCGTCCAGGTCGCGTCGTCGCCCGACGAGAAGGCGCGTGCGCTGGTGCTGCAGGCCTCGTTCTGCGCCGACGTCCAGGACGACTGGCAAGGCGCGCGGGCGGCGGCCAAGGAGGCCACGGAGCTCGGGGCTTCCGCGCCCGACGTCGCGGCGGCCTGGCTCGTGCTCGAGCTCGCCGCGGCCAAGCTCGACGACCCCGCGCTCCGCGAGGAGGCCCTCGCCGGCCGCGCGGGGCTCGACGGCGATCCGACGTGGCGGGATCTCCTGCGGATCGATCTCGCGAGGCTCATCGCGGCGTCGGGCGACGTCCTGCGCGCGGCCGACGTCCTCAGCGAGCTCGCCGCGGGCTCGCCGTGCGCGTTCGTCGCGGCGGTCGCCCTCGAGCGCGTCCTTCGCGCCGATCCGGGCCTCGAGGGGACCGACGAGGCCCGCGCCAAGAGCGCGCGGCTCGCGGGGGCGCTCGAGCAGCAGGCGGGGCTCGTCGTGCGCGCCATCGCCGATCCCCGTGAGGGCGACGCCCGCTCGGTGCCGCGGCACGCCCGCACCGCGGCGCACGCCGTCGACCTCGGGCTCCGCGCGGCGGCCATTCGGAGGAGCCTCGGCGATCTGTCGCGCGCCGCGGCCGTCCTCGACGAGGCCACGCAGAACGCCGCCGGTGCGCCCGACCTCGAGCGCCTCGTCGCGCGCGCGCGCGTGCGCGTGGCGGAGCTCGTCGGCGACACGGCGCTCGCGGCGAAGCTCGCCGCGGCGCGCCTCGAGGCCGAGCCCGACGGCGGGATCGCCGCGGCCCTCGCGATGCGGGTGGCCGAGCAAGCGGCGAGCGAAGGCGACGCGTCGCGCGCCCTGGAGGCGCTCTCGCGCGCGGTCGAGCGCGACCCCGCGTGCCTGCCCGCGCGCGCGCTGCAGCTCGACATCCTCGCCGACGGCGTGCCCGCCGCCCGCTTCGCCTCCGAGGCGGAGGCGTTCGCCTCGCACTTCGAGGACGGGCGCGCCAAGATCCGCGCCTACCTCACCGCCGCGTACCTGGTCGGCACGCGCGATCGCGACGTCGCCTCCGCGAGCCGCCTGCTCGATCTCGCGCGGGCCGCGGGGTGCTCGGCCTCCACCGCGAACCGGATGCTCCGCTCCCTCGCGGCGTTCGCCGGCGACGACGCGGCCTACGCCCGCGCCGTCCGCGCGCTCGCCCCCGACGCGAGCACGGAAGACGAGCGCACGATGCTCCTCTTCGAGTCCGCGCGCGCCCTTGCCCGCACCGATCCAGCGGCGAGCCGCGACGCGCAAGCGGAGCTCGCCGGGCGGGCGGAGAGCGCCTGGCTCGGGCGGGCGCTCGACGCCTTCGCGCCGGGTGCAGACGTCGACGCCGACCTCGCCCTCGAGCGCCTCGCGCAGCTCGAAGACGGCGCGCGAGCCCGCGACCTCCGGCTCATGGGCGCTATCCGTGCCCGCACACGAGGGGATCTCGACCAAGCCGCGGAGCGGCTTCGCGCGCTCTTCGAGGCCGATCCTTCGGACGCCCTCGTCGCCACCCTCCTCGGCGACCTCGAGCGCGGACGCGGCGCCTTCGGCGCGGCGGCCCGCGTCGCGGCGGCGGCCGGCGCGGCCGCGGACGAGCCCGAGCGCGCGGCGTCGCTGTACCTCGAGGCCGCGCTCTGCTTCTGGCGATCGGGCGATACCCGGAGCGCCGTAGAGTCCCTCGACGCCGCCAACGGAGCGCAGGTCGGGAGCGCAGCCCCGCTGCTCGCGTGGATGGCGCGCGGGGTCTCGCCCGACGACGTCGAAGGGCGCCGCCACGCGATCGACCGCGCGGCCGACGCCGGGCAACCCCCGCTCGTGCTCGCCCTCGAGCGCTTCGCGGTCGAGGCCACCGGCGGCGACCCGGACGACGCGGAGCGGGCGCTCGGCGCGCTCGAGGACGCCGACGATCCCGCGCTCGCCAACGCGGGTGCGCTCGCGCGCCTCTTGTGGCCGCTCGGGGGCCGCGACGAGGTCGCGTTCGGTCGAGCCGCGGCGCGGATCATCGATCTCGGCCCACACGCCGCGAGCGTCGCGGCCGGCGAGGAGGTCCGCTTCGCGCGCTCCCGCGGCACCGCGGAGCTCGCCACCGCCGCCAAGGCGTGGCTCGAGCGCGGCGGGGGTCTGCCGGCCGCGCTCGAGTGGTTCGGAGCCACGCTCGGCAGCGGGGACTTCGCGGCCGAGGTGGAGGCGCGAGCCTCCGTCGCCGCGAAGCTGCCCGACGAAGGGCGCGAGGCGATGCAGGCGAGCGCCGCGCTCCTCGAGCTCTTGCTCACCCCCAACCAGATCCAGCCCTTCGTCGCCGGCTCGTCGCAGGCCGCTCGGCTCGCGAACCTCGAGCTCGCGCCGCCCGGGGCCGACCCGCGGCGCCGGGGAGCCGCCCTCTCCGCGCTCTCCGGCGTGCTCGGTGAAGACGCCGAGGTGGACTCGCTGAACCTCGCCGGGTGGTCCGCGATCGTCGCC
>JAEUKG010000904.1 GCA_016794325.1 Myxococcales bacterium
CGGGCGCGGCGCCAGGGAGGAAGACGGGCCGCCCCGCGGCGAGCGCGGCCACGAGATCGATGGCGTCGCCGAGGACCGCGCCGTCGCCGGCCTCGACCAGGAGGCGGGCGAGGCCCGCGTCGATGGGGAGCGCGAAGAGGCGCCGCCCGGCGTCGGTGAGCGCGCCGCCCGCGTCGAGCGCGCCCCACGCGCCGAGGTCCGCGCGCGCGGCTTCGAGCGCGTAGGGCTTCGGCGCGTCGAGGAGGGCGAGATCCTCCGGGCGCGCGCCCCACGCCGCCGCCGACAGCACGAGCGGGACGAGGGACTCGCGGTGGATCTCGGGGAGCGTGACCGGGGCGAGGCGCGCGTTCGCGCTCCAGAGGCGGTAGCAGACGCCGGCCGCCGTGCGCCCCGCGCGCCCCGCGCGCTGCGCCGCCGCGTCCTCGGCGATGGGCGCGAGGACGAGCGACGCGCGGCCGTCGTGGTAGCGCGTCTGCCGCACGAGGCCGGCGTCCACGACGACCCCGACGCCGGGGATCGTGAGCGACGTCTCGGCCACGTTCGTGGCGAGGATCACCTTGCGCCGATCGGTGCGCTCGAAGGCTCGCCGCTGCTCGTCGAGGCCGAGCCCGCCGTGGAGCGGCACGATGGCGATCGGCGAGCCGGCGGCGCCGGGGGCCGCGAGCGCGCGCGCGCACGCCTCGATCTCGACCTTCCCCGGGAGGAACACGAGCACGTCGCCGGGGTCGCGCGCGGCGGCGGCGACCGCCCGCACGACGGCGTCGGGGACGCGCGCGGGATCCGGGAGCGCGTCGCCCTGCTCGACGTAGCGCACCTCGACCGGGAACGTCCTGCCCTCGGCGGTGAGGTGCGCGCCGCCGACGTGGCGCGCGACCCGCTCCCCCTCGAGGGTGGCGGACATGACGACGAGCCGCTGCTCGGGGCGCCGCTGCTTCAGGAGGAGCGCGAGGAGGAGGTCCACCTCGAGCGTGCGCTCGTGGAACTCGTCGAGCACCACCGTGGCGGCGGTGGCGACGAGGGCGGCGTCGCGGAGCGCGATGCCCGGCGTCGCGAAGACGATGCGCGTGGCGTCGGCCACGCGGGCGTCGTCGCGCACCACGTAGCCCACGCCGTCGCCGAGGGCGGTGCCTTCGAGCTCCGCCACGCGCGCCGCGAGGGTGCGGCACGCGACGCGCCGCGGCTCGATGACGAGCGCGCGCCCCGGGCACCACCTCGGCAGCTCGGTCGACTTGCCGGAACCCGTCGGCGACGAGACGACCACCGGCCCTCGCGCGAGCGCCTCCGAGAACGCAGCCCGGATCGCGGCGATGGGGAGCTCGGTGGCCACCCCCACTCTCTAGGTCAACGGGCGCGAAGGCCGATCGAAATTCGGCGGGCTCGCGCGCCCCGCGCGGCCGAGCCCCGCTCGGCCACGAGCCTCGGGATCAGCCGGCGGCCTTCTGGCACGCCGCCACCGTCTTGGCGCACGCGTCCGCGCAGTCCTTGCAGACTGCATGCATCGCGGCGTGTTTGCGGCACGCGGCCTCGCAGTCCTGGCAGAACTTCATCGCCACCTTGGCGAACTCGGGGAGGTGCTTCGACCCCGTGTGGGCGAGGGTGTGGAGCGAGTGCATCACCGACCGCATGTCGTTGACGGTGCGGGCGCAGTCGGCCATCTCCTTGTCGCCGGCCGAGAGGAGCGCGATGCAGTGGGCGAGGCACGCCTCGCCGCGCTTGATGCAGTCGGCGGCGGCGTCCACGAGGGCGGGGTCGCCGCCGTGGTGGTGGTGGCCCGGCGGGGGCTGGGTGCCGGCGGAGGGCGCCGCGAGCGGCGCCGAGACGGCGTTCTTGGTGCCGCAGGCGAGGGCGCCGAGGGAGGCGGAGACGAACATGGCTCCGGTGGACATGAGGGCGTCGCGACGGTTCATGGTCATCCTCCTACGTCTTTCTTGGCGGCCTGGGCCAGGTCTTTCGCCCAGCGGCGCAGTTTGTCCTCGTTCGGGCCCTCGAGCATGATGCGGAGCTTCGGCTCGGTGCCGCTCCAGCGGACGAGGACGCGTCCGTCGTCGCCGAGCTCGGCCTCCACCTTGGCGATGCCGGCGCCGAGCGTGGCCATCGCCTCGAGGGGCTTGCGGGCGGGGAGGCTCACGTTCTCGAGGATCTGCGGGACGCGCTCCATCGCGCCCTGCGCGAGCTCGGAGAGCTGACGACCGGTGCGCTGCATGATCGCGAGGACCTGGAGCGCGGCCACGACGCCGTCGCCGGTGGACGCGTAGTCGAGGAACACGAGGTGCCCGGACTGCTCGCCACCGAGGTTGTAGCCGCCGGCGCGCATCGCCTCCACGACGTAGCGGTCGCCGACGGCGGTGCGCACGAGCTTGCCGCCGAGGCGCTGCATCGCGCGCTCGAGGCCGAGGTTCGACATCACCGTCGCGACCAGCGTCTTCTTCGCGAGCCGCCCCTCGTCGGCGAGGGATCGGGCGCACATCGCCATGACGACGTCGCCGTCGACGATCTGACCCTTCTCGTCGATGACGATGACGCGGTCGGCGTCGCCGTCGAGCGCGATGCCGATGTGGGCGCGCCGCTTGACGACCTCGGCCCGCAAGTTGTCGGGGTGGAGCGCGCCGCAGTCCTTGTTGATGTTCACGCCGTTCGGGCGCACGCCGAGCGTGACCATGTGGGCGCCGAGCTCCTGGAAGACGAGCGGCGCGACGCGGTAGGCCGCGCCGTGAGCGGCGTCGACGACGATCCGCATGCCGTCGAGCGACAGCTCTCGGGGGAAGCTCGACTTCACGAAGGTGACGTAGCGCCCCCGCGAGTCGTCGAAGCGCTCGGCGGAGCCGACGCCGGGCCCGGTGGGCTTGAGCCCGAGGGCGGCGTCGTTCTCCATCAGGCGCTCGATCTCGGCTTCCATCTCGTCGGGGAGCTTGAAGCCGTCGGGGCCGAAGATCTTGATCCCGTTGTCCATGTACGGGTTGTGGCTCGCGCTGATCACGATGCCCGCGTCGGCGCGCATGCTCGTGGTGAGGTGCGCGATCGCGGGGGTGGGGATGGGCCCGCAGAGGATGACGCGGCCGCCCATCGAGCAGATCCCGGCGGCGAGGGCCGTCTCGAGCATGTAGCCCGAGAGGCGCGTGTCCTTGCCGATGAGGATGCGGGGCGCGTGGGCCTTGCCGCGGCCGGCGACGAACGTCACCGCGCGCCCGAGCTTGAGCGCGAGCTCGGGGACCATCGGCGCCTCGTTGGCGACGCCGCGGATGCCGTCGGTGCCGAAGAGGCGTCGCACCGGCGCGGCCTTCTCGTCCTTCTTGGCCGCGGGCTTGTCGGCGGCCTTGGCGGGCGCGGGCTTGTCGGCGGCCTTGGCGGGCTTCGGCGCCGGCTTGGCGGGGGCGGGCGCCTTCACGGGAGCGGCCTTGGCCGCGGCCGGCGCGGCCGCGCTCGTCGCCGAGCCGCCGCTCTTCGGGCGCGACGAGGAGGCGGGGCCGCTCCCCGTCCGCTTCGAGCCCGAGGGTGCGGGGGGCGTGTTCTTGGTCGCGCGCGCTTGGTTCTTCGTGCTCATGGGCTCTTGCCTCAATCCCGGAAGTTCGTGAACGAAATCTCGATGCCGAGGTCGAGCCCGCGGACGACCTGCATCGCCTTCTGCAGGTCGTCCTTGTTCTTCCCCGTCACCCGGACCTGCGCGTCTTGCATCGACGCCTGGACCTTGAGCTTGCTGTCCTTGATCGCGGCCACGATCGGCCGCGCCTTGTCGGTCGCGATCCCCTCCTGGATGGCGAGGGTGATCTTGGAGCCGCCCTTGCCCGTGGGCTCCGGCTTGCCCTCGTCGAAGAACTTCAGGCTCACCTTGCGCTTCACGAGCTTCTCGCGGAGCACCGTCACCGCGGCCTTCGCCCGCTCTTCGCTCGACGAGCGCACCGTGATCTGCTCGTCGGCGAGCTCGAGCGCCGTCTCCGTGTCGCGGA
>JAEUKG010000952.1 GCA_016794325.1 Myxococcales bacterium
CCGCCGACGACCCGTCGACCGGCGCGGCGGCCTCGGGGACCACGGCCGGCGGGCTGCCGCCGCCGTCCGACGTGAACGCGCCGCACGCGACGACCCCGCCGAGCGCGGCGAGGGAGCCGGCGAGCGGGGCGCGGAGCCTCACTTGGCGACCCTCCGGATCTCGAGCTTGGGCCCGTCGGTCACCGCGAAATACAGCCAACCGTCGTCCCCCGGGGCGAGCGCGTCCACCACCACCGAGGCCCCCAGCTTGACGAGGTCGAGCCCCCCTTTGCCGTCGGGCCGGATCCGCGAGAGCTTGCCATTGGATGCATAGTACACAAATGGCCCGTCGGACGCGATCGCGGTGACGCCGGTGGGCACCACGTCGACCAGCGCTCCGCCCGGGTCGCAGCGGAGCGTCGTGCCCTTGAGCCAACACGGGCGGTTGCCGGCGGTCACGACGGCGGCGATCGCGCCGGTGTCGACGCGGGGGATCGACGGAAGCTCCACCGGTACCGGGCTCCCGCCGAGCGGCGGGTCGAAGCGGCCGAGGCCGCCCGTACCGGCGAAGGCGACGTACAAGGTGGCGTTCTGGGTGGCGAGCCCCCGGACCGCCTCGTTGCGCGCGACGAGGACCGCGCCGATGCCCGGCGCGCCTCGGTAGACGTTGGGCGCGTTCTTCTCGGCGTAGAACACCGTCGCTCCCTCGACGGCGAACGCGGCCGCGCCGCCAGCCGCGGCGATGCTCTGGTTCGAGGCCGCCGACCAGTCGACCGCGGTGACGAGATTCTGGGTCGCCTGCGACAACACGGCCCGCGACGGACCGAGCAACACGAGCCGATCGATGGCGCCGTAGGGCATCGAGGTGGGCACGCAAGACGCCGTGTTGCAGCGCCACCCGGCGCTGGCCCCCTCGACCCACGCCAAGGTTCCGCCGCGCACCGAGAGGTTCGTCACCGCGCCGGAGCTGGTCACCCTCTCGGCTTCGCACTGGTTGCCGACGCACTTCGTGCCGTTGCAGGAGTGGCCGCACACCCCGCAGTGATCGGGCGTGCCGAGCGCGCAAGCGCCGCTCCCATCGGGCGCGCCGGAGTCGAGCGACGATCCGCCGCCGTCACCGCCGCCGCCCTCGGGGACCCCGCCGTCGCCGACGACGGGAGTGGCGCCCTCGGGCACGTCCGGGTCGTCGCTCCCGATGCCGACGGCGGTGAACGCACCGCACGCCGGGAGCGCTACGACGAGCGCCAGCGCCGCTGATCTCACCCTCACCTCGGGAAGCGTAGCACGAGCCGCCGACGTCGCGCGCGAACGAGCGGAGATGTAGGATGACCTCCGTGGCTCGCGTACGTGCCTTCGTCCAGAGTCCTCACGCCCCGGCGCGGCGCGGCGTGATCCTGAGCGCGGTGGCCGCCGGGATGACCACTCTGCTGACCATCTTCTCCATCGTCCTGATGGCGGTCGCGCCCGAGGCGCCGGCGGGCATCCTGCTCCTGATGTTCACGATGATGGCGCTCCCCACGGCCGCGCACCTCTATTTCGGCCTCCGCGGCCGGCCCAAGGGGCAGACGGTGGACCTCGACGTCCTGCCGGGGGAGGTGCGCGCGACCGAGGGCGGCTTCGTCGTCCGCGCGCGCGACGTCATCGGCGCCTCCACCGCGCCGCTCGCGGGCAAGCTCCTCCTCAGCCTCGAGACCAAAGACGCGGCCGCGCCTCACGCCCTCCTCTTCGACGACCTCGAGTCGCTCGAGAGCGTGCGACGCGCGCTCGGGCTCCAGCACGGGGGCACGGGCGCGGTCGCGTGGCCGGTGAAGCACGGCACGTTGCGTTGGTTCGGGATCATCGGCGCGCTGACGGCGATGGTGTGCACCGGCGTCAACATGCTCATGATGCTCGCGTGGCCCTTCTTGCTCGCCTGGCCCCGCAAGACGGCGTCGGGTGAGCGCGTCGGCCTCACCGCGGCCGGCGTGACCCACGGCGGCGTCACCTACCCCTACGACTGGATCGAGGGCGCGACGGCGACGGGGATCCCCAAGTCGCTCACGCTCTGGCGCGCGGGGCAGATGTACGCGAACATCCCGTGCCCTGCGCTCGCGATCGACGAGATCGAGCGCGTCGCCGCCCAGATCAACGCGGCCGCCCGGCGCGCGCGCGGCGAGGTCGTGCACCGCGAGAGCGCGCTCGAGCGCCTCGCCCTCGTGCGGCGCGGCGCGTCCGAGCCCAGGCGATCCTGGCTCGCGCGGCTGGAAGCGCTGTCGTCGAGCGTCGGCGCCGACAACTACCGAGCCGCGCCGGTCGGGATCGAAGATCTCTGGAAGCTCGCCGAAGACTCGGACGAGCCGGTGGAGAACCGCGTCGGCGCGGCGCGGATGCTCCTGCGCGCCCGGGGCCCCGAGGTGCGAGCGCGGGTGGACGCCGCCCTCGCGAACGTGCGCGAGCCCGAGACCCGCCTGCGGGTCGCGCTCGAGGCGCCGCCCGACGTCGCCGGGGAGGTGCTCGAGAACCTCGAGTCCGAGGGCGACCCGGCGCGGATGATGGCCCGCCGGCTCTGACCGCCGATCGGGTCTCGCGCACGCTCCGCTTGCGTCCCGCCCAGCGGCCAGTGCTAACGTACGCCGCATGAAGGCACTCGGTCTCACCTCCGTCGTCCTGCTCTCGATCTCGCTCGGTCTCGCCGCGCTCGGTTGCGGCGGAGGCAACGAGCCGAAGACCGCCAAGGTCACCGCAGGCGACATGCCGTCCGGCCAAGAGTGGTCGGGTGTATATTACAACCAACAGTTCGGCCACCTGCACCTCATCGAGGAGGGCACCAACGTCGTCGGCCGGTGGAAGCGCACCGACCAGAGCCACTGGGGCGAGCTGTCGGGCACGAAGCAGGGCAACCTCCTGCGCTTCTCGTGGAAGGAGCACAAGGTGGGCATGGTCGGCGCGTCGGCCGACACCGAGGGCCGGGGCTACTTCGTCTACACCGTCAGCAAGGACGGCCTCGGCGAGCTCAAGGGCGAATACGGCGTGAAGGCCGACGAGGCCGGCAGCCGCTGGGACGGCGTCAAGCAGGTGAACCAGAAGCCGAACCTCAAGGAGATCGGCGGCGACGCGCCCGGCGTGGCCACCCCGGGGGCGACCAAGGGCTGGGACTGAGCCCCGCGCCACCCCGGGCCCGAGCCCGCCTCCCCGCGTGGGAGGCGCGCCCGTCGCGCAGAGCTCGCGGCGGGCGCGCGCGTTTTGTCTGGTCGAATCCCCGTGGAAAGTTGGGGCGCGCGGTACTAAACCCGAGCCATGCCCGTCTCGCTCCGCCACCCCGACACCTTCGTTCGTCGACACATCGGCCCCGGTCCCGCGGACCAGAAGAAGATGCTGGCCACCCTCGGGGTGGGCTCGCTCGGCGAGCTCGTCGACCAGACGGTGCCGAAGAGCATCCGGCTCGGCGGGGCGCTCGACATCGAGGCCGGCATCGGCGAGCACGAGCTCCTCGCCCTCGCGCGCGAGCTGGGCGCCCAGAACCAGCTCTACCGCTCGTTCGTGGGGATGGGCTACTCGGACACGATCACCCCGCCGGTGATCCTCCGGAACGTCCTCGAGAATCCCGGCTGGTATACTCAGTACACGCCCTACCAGGCCGAGATCGCCCAAGGCCGCCTCGAGGCGCTCCTCAACTACCAGACGATGGTGAGCGACCTCACCGGGCTGCCGATCGCGAACGCGTCGCTGCTCGACGAGGGCACCGCCGCCGCCGAGGCGATGCACGTCGCGCTCGGGTCGAAGGCCGACGGCGCCGCCGACGTGTTCTTCGTCTCGAGCGACTGCCACCCGCAGACGATCGAGGTCGTGAAGACGCGGGCCGGCGCGCTCGGCGTCGAGGTCGTCGTCGGCGATCCGCACGCGCTCGACATGGAGAAGGTGAAGCCCTTCGGCGTGCTCGTGCAGTACCCGGGCACCTGGGGCCACGTCGTCGACTACCGCGCGCTCGGGGCGAAGGTCCACGCGGCGAAGGCGCTCTTCGTCGTCGCCGCCGACATCCTGTCGCTCGCGCTCCTCGTGCCCCCGGGTGAGCTCGGCGCCGACGTGGCGGTGGGGTCGACCCAGCGCTTCGGCGTGCCGATGGGCTACGGCGGCCCGCACGCCGCGTATTTCGCGACCAAAGAGGAGCACCTCCGGCGCCTGCCGGGGCGCATCATCGGCCTGTCGGAGGACGCGCAGAAGCGCCCCGCGCTGCGCATGGCCCTGCAGACGCGCGAGCAGCACATCCGCCGCGAGCGCGCGACGAGCAACATCTGCACCGCCCAGGCGCTCCTCGCGGTCGTCGCGAGCATGTACGCGGTCTACCACGGCCCCGAGGGCATCCGCGGGATCGCGGAGCGCGTGCACGGCGCGGCCTGTGTCCTCGCGCTCGGACTCTCGCGCGCCGGGGTGAAGGTGGCGACGTCGGCGTTCTTCGACACGATCCGCGTCGAGGGCACGACCGCCCAGGTCGACGGTTGGGTGGCGGCCGCGGCCGCGAGGCGCATCAACTTCCGCCGCGAGGGCGACGCCCTCGGCATCGCGGTGGACGAGACGACGTCGGTGCGCGATCTCGCGAGCGTGCTCGAGGTCTTCGGCGCCTCCGCGAGCGTCGCCGAGCTCGCGCAGGCGGCGGACACGACGATCCCCGCCGGGCTCCGTCGCTCGTCGCCGTACCTCACCCACCCCATCTTCTCGGCGCACCGCTCCGAGACCGAGATGCTGCGGTACATCCGCAAGCTCGAGCGGCGCGATCTGTCGCTGTGCCACTCGATGATCCCGCTCGGCTCGTGCACGATGAAGCTCAACGCGACCGCGGAGATGATCCCGGTCACGATGCCGTCTTGGGGCGGCCTCCACCCGTTCGCGCCGCGCGAGCAGGCCAAGGGCTACGCCCGCGTCTTCGAGGACCTGTGCAAGGCGCTCGCGGAGGTCACGGGCTTCCCCGGGATCTCGCTCCAGCCGAACGCAGGCGCCCAGGGCGAATACGCCGGGCTCCTCGTGATCCGAAAGCACCACGAGGCGCGCGGCCAGGGGCACCGCAAGGTGTGCTTGATCCCGCAGAGCGCCCACGGGACGAACCCCGCCTCCGCCGTCATGGCGGGCCTCGAGGTCGTCGTCGTCGCGTGCGACAAGGACGGCAACATCGACGTCGCCGATCTGGAGGCGAAGGCCAAGCAGCACTCGCAGAACCTCTCGGCGCTGATGCTCACCTACCCCTCGACCCACGGCGTCTTCGAGGAGGACGTGAAGCGGGTGTGCGCCATCGTCCACGAGCACGGCGGCCAGGTGTACATGGACGGCGCGAACATGAACGCCCAGGTCGGGCTGTGCCGCCCCGGAGACATCGGCGCCGACGTCTGCCACCTGAACCTCCACAAGACGTTCTGCATCCCGCACGGCGGCGGCGGGCCGGGCATGGGCCCGATCGGCGTCGCCGCCCACCTGGTGAAGCACCTGCCCCGGCTGCCGGTCTTCGGCGACGGCGGCGAGGCCGCGATCGGCCCGGTGTCGGCCGCGCCGTGGGGCAGCGCCAGCATCCTCCTCATCTCGTGGGCGTACATCAAGATGATGGGCGGCGAGGGGCTGAAGAGCGCGACCGAGCACGCGATCCTGAACGCGAACTACATCGCCGCCCGGCTCGCGCCCCACTATCCCATCGTGTATAGGGGCAAGAACGGGCGGATCGCCCACGAGTGCATCCTCGACATGCGCGGCTTCAAGAAGAGCGCGGGGATCGAGGTCGACGACATCGCGAAGCGCCTGCAGGACTACGGCTTCCACGCGCCGACGATGTCGTTCCCCATCGCGGGCACGCTCATGGTCGAGCCCACCGAGAGCGAGCCCCTCGGCGAGCTCGATCGCTTCTGTGACGCGATGATCGCGATCCGCGAGGAGATCCGGGCGGTCGAAGAGGGCAAGATGCCGCGCGACGACAACCCGCTCAAGAACGCGCCCCACACGGTGCGCGTGGCTGCCGAGGGCGAGTGGACGCACCCCTACTCGCGCGAGGTCGCGCTCTTCCCCGCCCCGTGGACCAAGGACTCCAAGTTCTTCAGCCACGTCGGGCGCTTGAACAACGCCCATGGCGATCGCAACCTCGTGTGCGCGTGCCCGCCGATGGAAGACTACCTGCGCTGAGGTCGGCCCCTCACGGGCCCGGCGATCGCACCGGGCCCGCGAACGCGCTCGGGGTCACCGAGGTCGCGCCGTTTCCGAGCTGGCCCTTCGTGTTCGTGCCCCAGCAGTAGACCCGCCCGCCGCACTCGGGGCGCTTCGACGCGATCGCGCAGGCGAAGCCGTCGGTGCGACGGCCGCCGATGGCGACGTCGATCACGTCCTTGAGCTCGGCGGCGGCGCTCTCCTTCACCCGGCTCGGCGCCGGGTGGGGCGACGAGTCGGGGGCGCCGATGCCGAGCTGACCCGAGTCGTTCGCGCCCACGCAGGCGAGGCCGCCCGCCTGGTCGATCGCGCACACCTCTTCGCCGCCGGCCGCGACCTTGCGAACGGTCTCGTCGAGCGAGAGGTGGACCGCGATCGCGGAGCCGTTGATCCCGCCGTCGGCGATGACCGAGCCGAGCGGCCCGCGGTCGGTGTTGCGGCCCCAACACGCGAGCTTGAAGCTCGTCGAGCGCGCGCAGTAGAAGTCGAACTGCTGCGAGGCG
>JAEUKG010000968.1 GCA_016794325.1 Myxococcales bacterium
GTAGTCGCTCTCGATCGCTCCGTGCGCGAGGTACGTCGCGCGCTCGACCACCTCGCTGCTCTCCTTGTCCACCACCACGCTCGTCGACCCCAGCATGTCCCCCATGCGCAGGAGCACGTGCTGGCCGTTCGGCGTCGCGCCAGGCTCCGGCAGCGCGGGGTCGTAGATCATCCGCGCACCGCCCGCGAGGAACACGTGCGTCTGCGACGCGTCCCGCTCGTATTCGCTCGTCCCCGCGTCGTACCCGACGTCCTTCAGCCGCAGCGAGCCGAACACGTCGAGCGTGTGCCTCGTCGAGCCATACGCCCTCTGCCCCCAACCCTCTGCCCCCAACCCTCTGCCCCCAACCCTCTGCCCCCGAACTCGAACGCGACCCCGAACGCGAACGGTTCGAGCTCGCGCGCGGGCAAGGAGGGCGTGGCCGGCGTCGAGGGCGCGAACTCCGCCGAGTTCGATCGGGACTGCAAGGAGCCCGTGATCGACCTGCCCAGCCGCACCCGCTCTTCGCCCGCTTCGTGCGCGCGGCCCTCGAGCTCCGCACCTCGCGCGGCAAGGCCGCCGAGCCGCGCAAGTCGGAGCAGCCGGCCGAGCCCCGCCCGATGAACTGACGGGCCCCGCGGCTATCCCGCGAGGGACCCGACCCCTCTCTCCCGACCCCTCCACCCGAACCGTCCCAGCCGACCCTGTCCCGCTCCCGAGCGCGCTCCCGCACCCTGACCGTGCGGGTTCGGGTTCGGGAGCACGTTCGGGTGCGAGGGTTCGGGTGGGAGGGTTCGGGTGGGAGGGTTCGGGTGGGAGGGTTTGGGTCGAGGGGTTCGGGTGGAAGGGTTCGGGGGGAAGCGGGTTCGGGGGAAAGCGGGTTCGGGGGGACGGGTTCGGTCGGCGCTACGCGTGAGCCCCGTTGGCGCGCTCCGCGGGTGGGCGCCAAGAGCGCTTGCCTCAACACGGCCGAGGCTGCAGGGCGGGTCAGCCCCGCCGACAAGGCGCGCGTCTTCGCGATCGCCCGCGGCGAGTGCGTCGAAGCCGCCGCGGCCGTCGAGATCGCTCCTCACCGGCCTCATCCGCTGAGCCGACCCTGTCCCGCTCCCGAGCCCGCTCCCGCACCCTGACCGTGCGGGTTCGGGTTCGGGAGCACGTTCGGGTGCGAGGGTTCGGGTGCGAGGGTTCGGTTGGAGGGGTTTGGGTGGGAGGGCTTCACCAGCGCTGGTGATCGTTACCTATCGTCCGGCCTTGATGAGCGACAAGCAGAGCTCCCCGCCCTCGAGCGAGAGCGCCCCAGGCGGCGAGCCCGAGCAGCTCGTCGCGGTCCTTCCGATACCGGAGGTATTGGATCTTCTCGATGGGAGCGGGCGGCTCGTCGAGCAGCGGGGGAGGGTTGGTATCAAAGACGGCCGCGACGGCGCCTCGCCTCACGAGCTCCGGCTCAGCCGAAACCACACGTCACCAGGTTCGTTCGAGAACTCCAGGTGTGCACTGAGCGTCCCTTCGCCCAGCGCAATCCGCTTGGAGATGGAACCCTCGTAGGCCATCGGTGGGGCTTGCCCGAGGGCTCCGAAGACGGTGGCGAGGCGCGCGCACACCATCCTCAGCTTTCCGACGCAGCCATCTGACGCCAACTTCAATGCGTCAGCGCCAACGCGTATCTCGATCTCGCGCTCGGAACGCGCGTGACCGGCGACTTGCATTCCAGCCTCGGCGACTCGCAGCAAGTCTTGAACGAAGAGCTCGACGTCGAGACTGGTCCCGCTCATCGTGAGGGCCCAGGCCGTTTCGATCTTCGAGACCATGACGAATTCTAGTGAATCGACTCGACGAGTCCAGGCCGCGCTTCGAGCGCTTCGAGCCAGGGGCGGCCTCGAGGATTGGACGTCGCGCGACGCTCAGCGCGCTCGAGCTTCGCGATCGTTCCGATCGCTGCGCGTGGCCCGCGAGCTCCCACTGGCTCGATGGTCGGATCGGCGGATGACGCCGGTGAGAAGAGCAGAGCTGGGGTCCCGACCGGACCACGCGGGGTTCGGGTTCCGGAGCACGTTCGGGTGGAGGGGTTCGCGTGGAGGGGTTCGCGTGGAAGCGGGGCTCTACTGATCGTGCGGGTTCGGTTCGGGAGCACGTTCGGGTGCGAGGGTTCGGGTGGAGGGGGTCGGGTGGAGGGGTTCGGGTGCTCTTCGCCCGCTTCGTGCGCGCGGCCCTCGAGCTCCGCACCTCGCGCGGCGAGGCCGCCGAGCCGCGCAAGTCGGAGCAGCCGGCCGAGCCCCGCCCGATCAACTGACGGGCCCCGCGGATATCCCGACAGGGATGAAGCGTGTACAGGCGCCTGGAGGCGCGTGTACAGGCGCCTGTACGACGCCGCCCGCGCACGGGCGCGTGGTCGTGGCCCTCCGACGTCGACTACCTCGCGCCATCGTCCTTCTCGCGGGGGGCGAACACCCGGTCGAACACGGCAGGAATGAGCTGGTAGCACGCCACGTGGAGGATGACCGCTCCCGCGGCCGCGCCGATCTTCGCGCCGGGTGAGACGCCGAGATCCGCCACGAGGACGCCCGCGACGTACAGCAGCGCAGGGACGAGCGCGAGGCCCGAGCGCCGATCGGGGCCCCGCGCCGTGCGGTAGCCCCACCAAACGTTGATGGCGTCCATGAGGAGCCCCAGGAGGACGAGGGCCGCGCCGAGGACGTCCCGTGCCGCCGTCACGCGACGCTCGGGGTGCAGCGGACCTGGGGCCGCGACACCTCGACCCCCGACGGCGGTCGCCGCGTCGAACGCCAAACCCGAGGCGTCCGCCCCAAGGCGCGCGGCACATGGAATCTCGGTCGCAACGGGATCATCGTTGCAGACGTCGCCCGCCTCCACCAGCTCCGACCTCTTCGCCCTCCGCCCTTCGCCCTTCGCCCTTCCCCTTCGCCCTTCGCCCTTCCCCCTTCGCCCTTCGCCCTTCGCCCTTCGCCCTTCGCCCTTCGCCGTTCGCCGTTCGCCGTTCGCCCTTCGCCCTTCGCCCTTCGCCCTTCGCTCTCCGCCCTTCGCTCTCCGCTCTCCGCCTTCCCTTCTTGGAACCTCGCGAAGGAGGATGGTCTCGCCGGCGAGCGAGGACGGATCGCTCGACGGCCCGAGGTCGGTCACGCGACGACGACGAGCGTGGGCGGAGCCGCTCGGCCCTCCGTCGCCCGCCAGGCATGGCGGCGGCATGGACCGCTGCGATCGTCTACGGGAGGTCGAGGAGGAACACCGCGACGAGCTCGTCGAAGCTCGCGGCCGCTTCCACCGCGCCGAGAACCTCGGCAGCGCCCCCGCTCTGCGACCCGAGCTCCGAGACCGTGATGGCGTCGGCGATCAGCGCCTTGACGCCGAGGAGATCGTGCTCGCCGACGCGCTCGAGCTCGAGACTCTCGATCTCCCGGCTGCGCCTCATCCACCCGAAGAAGCTCGACTTCCCGACGAGCTCGAGGCGCGCGAATCGATGTTCGACCAAGGCGGCATCGATCACCCTTACGCGTTCGAAGAAGCCGTCGTCGATGGCCTTGTCGGTAGAGAGCGCGACGGCGCGACGAAACGCGGCCTCATCGGCGAAGCTCGAGATGGAGTCGTTTGAGACCTCCAATATGGGGAAGACGACCGCCATCGCTTGCGCTCCAACCCTAGGGTGCCGCACCGGCCCCCGGAGAGGAGTCCCCCAGCCGCGGCCCTTGCCCGAGAGGAGATCCGTACACGGGCGATGTCCGCGCTGTCCATCGCCCTGGAGATGACGACCTCGACCTGAACCCTCCCACCCGAACCCTCCCACCCGACCCCTCCCACCCGACCCCTCCCACCCGACCCCTCCCACCCGAACGCGCTCCCGAACCCGAACCCGCACGGCGGGCGACCCGAATCGCGCGCGTCAGTGCCCCGGCTCTTCGACCCGCAGCCGCGGCTCGAACCACCGCCACGTCATCCCGAGCCGCATCCCGAACGCGTGATCCACCGACGGCGAGAGCGTCGTGCCGACGGTGGAGAAGAGCTGCACCTCGGGGACGACGTGGCCGAGCTCCCACGACGCTCCCCCTTGCACCACGACCGACGTGCGCCGCCCGTCGGCGACCTGCGAGTCGATGAGGTAGAGCTCGATGACCTCGCCCGCGACGCTGATGTCGCCGAACCGCACCGCCGCCGACAGCGTCGTGAGCGTCGCGAGGCGCGCCTTCTCGAGCGCGCCCGGCTCCGACGCGTACTCGAGGCCCTGGCGGATCTGGAAGCTCACCGCGCCCGTCGCCACCCTCACGTCGACCGCGGGCTTGAGGCCGATGCTGAGCGTCCGGTACCCGTTGATGTCGCGCGGGTCGACGGTCGCGGCCGCGAGCGCGACGTCTCGCGCGCCGGGTGACGCGTGATCGGCCGAGGGCAACACGACGCCGACCCCGCCGCCGAAGGCGAGCCCGTTGAACGCCCACACGGAGCGGATGCTCGCGTCGGTGTTCCCACCGAGGAGCTTGCGCCCCGAGTCGACCCCAGGCGGGACGCCGAGGACGCCCACGTACGTCGCGCTCGCGTACACGCGTGTGCCCACCACCGGGGCCTCGATCGAGAGGCGCTGCATGCCGAGCGCCGCGCCGCGACGCGACGAGTCGACCGGGCCTACGTCCGCGAAGGTCGACACGAGGCGCACCTCCCCGGTGTCGTGCACGAGGAACGGCACCGCGAACGGACGCGGCGGCGGGTCCTCCTCGGCGCGCGCCGCCGGGGACGCGAGGAGGGCGGCGGCTGCCGCCATGGCCCCGAGGGCGATCGCGGCTCGGCCCGAAGGCCGTGCCGATCCGCGTGCCTCCGAGGTCGCCTGCACGACGCGACGTGTAGCACGCGCCCGTCGCCGCGCCCAAGGGCCACCCTCGCCGTTCGGGGTCGAACATCCCCGCGATTCGAACTACAACGGGCTCGTGCACTCGATGCTGGCCTTGTTCTCGCGGGCGGGCGGGCTCGCCGAGCGCGCCGTGCGGCGGTTCATGCCCGACCCGTTCGTGCTCGTGCTCCTCCTCACGCTCGTCGCCCTTGGCCTCGGGCTCGCGACGATGCCGGCCGTGGGCGGGCCGGCGGGCCACACCCTCCTCGGCAAGGGCTCGGCGCTCGTGAAGGAGTGGACCGAGGGCTTCGGCAACCCCGAGATCCTGAAGTTCGGTCTCCAGATCATCCTCATCGTCGTGACCGGCGAGGCGATCGCCGCGAGCCCGCCGGCGCGCCGGCTCCTCGCCTGGCTGACCGCGATCCCCAAGACGGCCACGCAGGCGCTGCTCCTCGTGACCGTCTTCGCGCTGGTGTCGGGGTGGCTGCACTGGGGCTTCGGGCTCGTCTCGAGCGCCCTGCTCGCGCGCGAGGTCGGCCGCGCGCTCAAGGCCCGCGGCGTCGCCGTGCACTACGCGCTCCTCGGCACCGGCGCCTACACGTCCATGCTGCTCTGGCACGCCGGCCTCACCGCGAGCGCGCCCCTGCTCATGAACACCGACAAGAACTTCGTGAGCGACGTGCTCGGCCAGAAGGGCGCGAAGGTGCCGCTCACCGAGACGATCTTCGCCCCGTACAACCTCGTCGCGTGCGCGGCCTTGCTCGCGATCGTGCCGCCCCTCGTCGTCGCGATGCAGCCCAAGGAGGCGACGCCCGCGCCCGACGACATGCCCGCGGCGGCGCCCGACGTGCCCGCGGGCGCGCCCGCGCCGGGCACGGTCGCCGAGTGGCTCGATCGGTCGCGGTGGCTGCCGCTCGCCGTCGGAGCGCTCGGCCTCACCTTCCTCGTCCGCTACGTGCGCGAGCACGGCTTCGACCTCAACCACAACATCGTCAACGTGACGTTCCTGATGTTGGGGATGGCGCTGCACCGGAGCCCCGTCGCGTACGCGAAGGCGATCGGTCAGAGCGTGCGCGGCACCGCCGGCATCGTGCTCCAGTTCCCCTTCTACGGCGGCATCCTCGCGGTGATGAAGTTCACCGGGCTGAGCGAGACCATCAGCCACGCGTTCGTCGCCGCGGCGTCGCCGAAGACCCTCCCCTTCTTCACCTTCCTCGCGTCGGTGGTCACGAAGAGCTTCGTCCCGAGCGGCGCCGGCGAGTGGGCGGTCGAGGGGCCGCCGATGCTCAAGGCGGCCCGCGAGCTCGGCGTGCCCTACGGCAAGATCACGATGGCGGTCGCCTACGGCAACATGCTCGGCAACATGTACCAGCCGTTCTGGAGCCTCCCGCTCCTCGGCCTCATGGGGCTCAAGGCGCGCGACATCATGGGCTTCTGCCTCGTGCTCTTCGTGGTGTGCCTGCCGATCCTCGGGCTCGCGCTCCTCCTCGGCTGACGCGGAGACTACGGGCGTCAGCCGACGAGGCCGCGGGCGCGGGCCTCGGCGATCGCGCGGTGGGTCACGCCGTGACCGGGCCGGCGAGCGAGCACGCGACCGCGCGGCGGGCCGCCGTGGACGTACAGATCGCCGAGCAGATCCAGGAGCTTGTGGCGGGCGGGCTCGTCGGCCTCGAACGGCCGGCCCGAGCACAGAATCGTCTCCCCGACGACGACCACGCTCTCGGGATCGACCCCCTGGCCCAGCCCGCGCTCGGCCAGCGCCTCGACCTCGGAGGCGAACGCGAAGGTGCGGGCCGGCGCAATGCGTGCAATGTACACACTTTCGTCGCCTACCCACGCGGCGCGTGGGACGAGCCGCGCGTCGGACCACTCGAGCTCCACCGCGACGTCGACGGACGGCCCCGGCGCGAAATCGTAGCGGCTGCGCCCGAGCTCGATCGAACCCGCCGCGAGGACGCGCACGCGCGGCTCCCCGCGCGGGGCCTCGATGGCGCGGAGCGCTTCGCAGAACGCGACCGACCCGCCGTCGAGCACCGGCAGCTCGGGCCCCTCGACGACGATCCGCACGCCGTCGTGGACCCCGAGCCCGGCGAACGCGGACAGCAAGTGCTCGATCGTCGAGACTCGGAGCGCGCCCTCGGCGTCGCGGAGCACGGTCGCGCGGTCTCCCGCGATCACGGTGAGCTCGTCGAGGCGACGCTCCCGGTCGCCCTGCGCGATCGCGATCGGCCCCTCACGCCGCTCGAGCACGACGCTCACCGTCGCGCCGCCGTGCAGCGCGCGCCCCGAGAGGCGACGCGACGTCATGGCTTCTTGTCGGGCGGCGCGGCCTTCGGCGTGCGCCCACCGTCGTCCCCCTCGCCCTCGTCCTCTTCGTCCTCGTCCTCGTCATCCGCGTCCGCATCCCCCGCCTCGGCCGCGTCTGCGTCCTCGTCCGCGTCCGCGTCTTCGTCCTCGTCCTCGTCCTCGTTCCCGTCCCCCGCCGCCTCCGCGCGCGACCTCCGCTCCTCGGGCTTCGGCCGACCGGCCTCCTTCTTCGCCGGCGCCGGAGCCTCCGCTCCGCGCCGCCCGAACAAGAGCACCAGCACCGCCGCGAGGACGGCGCCGCCGCCCGCCCACGCCGCCGACAGCCACGTGGGCGGAGGCGGCGCTCGGAGCGCGACGCCCTGCGCCTGGTCGATCGTCGCCTCGACCTCGTCGGCCCACTCTTTGGCGCCGGTGAGCCCGTACGACGCGGTGACGATGGACGTCCCCTCGTCGTCGGGGAACGCGACCTGCATCGACCGCCACTTGCGCACGCCCGCCTGCTCTTTGACCGAGAGCTCGCCCTCCAACAGGCCCACCCGAGCGCCGTCGGGACGGGTGCGCGTCGCCACCCGCACGAACGTCCACGTGACGTCGGACGTCCGGTACATCTCCGGCATCCCGTCGGCGATCCGCCGCATGTCGTCGGGCTCGACCGTGCCGCTCCGGGGCGAGTGCGTGAGGTTGAGGGTCGGGATGCGGTCGAGGGTGGCGACCTTGGGCCCGTGGTACGTCCAGGCCTTGCGGAACATGGCCTTCGCGTCTTCGCTGCCGGGCCCCTCGGCGTCCTTGAAGTGCGGCGGGGGCACGTATTCGAACGGCTTGCCCGCCGCCCGATCGTGCGCGCCCATCACCTTGGGCCCGACGAGCCCGGCGAACGCCGCGCCCGCGAGCACGACGAGGATGCCTTTTCCGCCGCTCGCCACGGCGCCATCCTACTCCCTGAGCGCCGGGTTGGTAGCGCCTCGGCGATTCGGCCCGCAAGGCTTGCCCGCGCGCCCGAAACGGGGAAAGATGCGCGCGGCTTCGTCCAAGGAGGGTCTCGTGCGCAAAGCGTCACTCGTCGTGCTCTGTCTGCTCGCGTTCGTCGGTTGCGACGAGAAGAAGACCAGCTCCGGCACGCCGACCCCGTCCGCGACCGCGACGAGCTCGACCACCACCGCGACCGCCTCGGCCTCGGCCTCCGCCTCGGCGGCGGCGAGCGCCTCGGCCGCGCCGGCGCCGAGCGGCTCGGCGGCCCCCGCCTACATGGCGCACTGCCCGACGGCGGTGAAGGGCGCGAAGGTCGACATCAAGGACGTCGAAGGCGGCGTCGAGGTGACCATCACCGGGCCGGACGAGCTCGCGACGAAGGACATCCGCGAGCGGATGAAGAAGCTGGACGAGGCCGGCAAGGCGACCCCGAACGGAACCGGCCAGCACACCGGCAGCGGCGGCGGCCAGGGCAAATTCGGCCACTGCACCATCGTCATGCACAACACGACGCTGGCGACCAAAGAGGTGCCCGGCGGCGTGGTGGCCACGGTCAAGGCGAAGGCCAAGGACGAGGTCGACTGGGTGCGCCGCGAGACCCGCGATCGCGACGCCAACGCCAAGGCGCCGGGCGGCGACGGCCTCGGCAAGAAGCACATGGCGCACTGCCCGAGCTCGGTCGAGGGCGCGACCACGAAGGTGGAGAACAACAAGGACGGCGTCGTCGTGACCGTCACCGCCAAGGGCGACGCCGCCGTCAAGGACATCCGCGACCGCGCGCGCCACACGGTCGACGTCTCGAAGCTCCCCGACGACAAGAAGGTGGAGCACAACAGCGAGGGCAAGGGCGGCGGCGGGCTGGGGCGCTGCCCCGCGGTCGTCCAGGGCGACACCACCGTCGAGGCCAAGGACGTCGAAGGCGGAACCCAGCTCACCATCAAGGCGAAGAAGCCCGCCGACGTCGCGAACCTCCAGAAGGAAGCCAAGGAGCGCGCGGCCGCATTCACCGCGAAGTGAAGCGACCGGGGTACCCCTCCCCAAATTAGGCAGCGAGCTGCCTATTTTCGCGACCGGGCTACCCCTCCCCAAATTAGGCAGCGAGCTGCCTATTTTTCGCGACCGGGCTACCCCTCCCCCAATTGGGCAGCGAGCTGCCTATTTTTGCGGCCGGGCTACCCCTCCCCCAATTGGGCAGCGAGCTGCCTATTTTCGCGACCGGGGTGCGCCCGCCGAAATTGCCTGCGGGCGCGAGCCGACGGATACTCCCCGCATGGTGACGAAGAGCGCGCGGCGTTGGGCCTGGGCGAGCGCGGCAGCGATGGCGATCGCGGCCTCCGCGGCGGGCTGCGAGAAGTGTGGCGGCGGCGGCGCTGGGCCGCTCCCCGACGCCGCGCGCCCCGCGCCATCCACGAGCGAAGCCGGCGCTCCCCCGCCCGAGGCCGGCGCGAAGGGGGACGGCGAGGGCAAAGGCGGTGGCGACCCGAACAGCGACAAGCTGCACGGCGTCCGCAAGTTCCACGGAATCGACGTCCCGGTCTACGTGGACGGCAAGCAGGTCGCCGCGCTCCGCTGGGGCGAAGTGCCTCCGATCCCGCTCGTCCCCCACTCCGAGGATCCGCTCAAGAACCCGCTCTACTACCGCCTCTACGACTACGTCGTCGCGCTCGGCCTCCAGCCAAAGTCCATCAAAGCCGTGCACATGCGCGACTTTCGCCTCAGCATCGCGAGCGTCGAGGCGAACGAGCTCGTCCAGCGCAAGGACATCCTCGTCATCGGCTTCATGGGCGGCAAGACCGGCATCGCCCGCATGATGTGGCCCATCGACGGCCTCAAGAACGAGCACCGCATCGACGAGATCGCGGCGATGCAGATCTACGTGAACAAGCCCGTCCCTCCCTTCAAGGAGGGGATGACCTGCTACTGGAAGAACGACAAGTGCTCCGCCGAGATGCCCTACGTCGAAGGCGAGATGGCCAAGGGCACGCGCGTCTACGTGGACGGCCCGATGATCGGCTACGTGAAGCGGCGCGCCCTCGGCGACGCCACCATCGTCGGGCGCACGGGCGACGGGGAGTACAAGTATTCTCTGGCCAAGATGATGGGAGGGCTCGGGGACGACGCCGCCGACGCCAAGTTCGTCGAGCTCATCGCCGGCGACAACGTCATCGCCCGCCTCGACGCGGCGACGTGGAAGGCCAAGCAGGGCGAGCTCGTCTTCACCCTCCCCAAACACGGGCACGGCAAGATCAAGCTCACGATCCCCGTCGCCGCCCAGGCCCCCACCGACGCCGGCGCGCTCAAGGACGAGGCGCTCACCATCACCGCCGTGCGCGTCTACAAGAAGACGACCCCCACGAAGCGCGAGCTCACGCCCATCGGCGACGTGGACCCGGCGAGCTTCGACGAGTCGGGTCTCGAAGACGAGGAGTGACACCAGCTCCGCGACGGCGAGAGCGCGGTGTAGCCAGGTGTACGCAAATCGCTCGCGGCAACGCCCGCGGCGCGCAAAAACTGATGGCGGCCAGCCGCAAGCGGGTGAGGACTCCGTCCTGCAGCCCTTCGCTGGAATTTTTCACGACCTCGGATGCCGTATGCCTACATTTCTGCTGAGGATCTCGGCATCCAGACTGGATCATGGTGAACAACCTGCTCAGCGGGCAGAAGCCGCCGCGCAAAAGTTGCGTCACCAGCCAAGTCCTTGAAATTCATGCGTGTCGGTCTGTTCTTACACGAATGTGACCGCCGGCATGGACGATGCAAAAGGTTCGTGCACGACGGCGACGTCGGAACGTTCAGCGGGACCTCCGAAACGGCTCGGAGACCGCCAGCAGCAGAACCCTGGAGGGTGGCCACATGTCGATCAAGAGGACGACCAAGTTCGCGGCGCTTGCGATCTCCACGATGGGTCTTTTCGTGGCGGGTGAGGCCTCTGCGGATCCCGTCGCCGCCCCGGACCAGACGACCAAGGCGATCCCGACGGTCCTGCAGAAGATTCACCTCGGCGCCCTCCCGCGGCCGAACATCACGCAGAACAGCGGCACGGGCGTCGTCGACACGCACGTGAACTTCTACGGCAACACGATCGCGATGCTGTGGACCGGCTCGGACTCGACGGTCAACCAGAACAGCAACAACTCCTACATGCGCGGCCAGTTCGCCATCTGGCAGCTGACCGACAAGGGCCTCGAGCAGAAGGTCGCCCCGACCTGGCTCACGAAGCTGAACGGCGACCGCGCCTTCATGCGCCCCAACGTCATCATGACCCACGGCGGCAAGTACGCGGTCATGATCGGCGCCTCCGAGGACAACGGCATCAACAACAACCCGATGCCGGTCGCGTTCGTCGTCAACACCCAGACGGGCCAGCTCGTCACCATCAAGAACAACACCCGCGGCGCGAACAGCCAGAAGGCGACGAACCTCGTCCAGGCGGCGCTCAACGGCGGCTTCCAGGTCAACAACCCGAACAACCAGCGCGGCCCGCACAGCGTCTGCGCCATCAACGACACCGACATCCTCATCGGGCAGCAGTACAACAACCAGCGCGGCGAGGTCGTCCGCCTGAACATCGTCGAGAACGGCGACGGCAGCGTCAACGCGAACGTCCCCTACATCAAGACCTTCGAGGCGAACTCGCAGCACGCGCGCCCGATGATCGCCTGCCCGCTCGGCCCGGCGACGACCCCGCGCAGCTCGTTCGTCATGACGACGGTCAACGCGAACACCCAGCCCGCGAACGTCGGCGTCACCGTCGCCATCGTCGACCCCGCCAACGGCAACACCTCCAAGAAGGTGCTCGCCGCGGCCTCGAACCCCGGCCAGAACATCTACATGGTGCAGCCGTCGGTCACCTACGTGAACGACAAGTACGTCGCCCTCCAGTGGCAGATGAGCGCCAAGACCCCGGCCCGCAACAACGGCAACGCGCACAAGGGCGGCTCGAACGTCTCGAAGCTCGCGATCCTCGACTCGACCACCCTCGCGAAGATGGACGAGAAGACCGCGGTCGGCGTCGCGAGCTCGCACGCGGACTCCTGCAGCCTCGCGTACGGCGCGAACGGCGAGGCCGCCGTCGGCGTCATCTCCGGCTCGCGGACCGGCACCGGCGCCGGTCACGTCATGGTCCACCCGGTCGGCGCGGACGGCAAGATCGCCGAGATCGACCGCCTGAACCGCGTGTTCCAGGTCGCGAAGTTCACCGACGTCGGCCAGAACGTCGTCCGCGGCAAGCGCAACCCGAACAACCAGGGCCGCGGCTTCGTCAAGTGCACCGGCGGCTTCGCCAACCCCGGCTTCGGCAAGGGTGAGGGCGCGTTCATGCC
>JAEUKG010000977.1 GCA_016794325.1 Myxococcales bacterium
CGTTCTCGATGTCGGAGACCGGAACGACCCTGGGCCTCACGACGCCGGCCAGCAAATACCAAGACGCCGCGGACGCCGTGCTCAAGGTCGACGGCCAACCCCAGACCTCCGCGACGAACACCGTCACCGCGATCGGAGGGGTCACGCTCGCCCTCGTGAGGCCGACCACGAGCGCCGTCACGGTGACGGTGCAGACGGACGGCTCGGGCATCAAGACGAAGCTCCAAGCCTTCGCGGCCGCTTACAACGACATCGTGACCACCGGTCACTCTGCGGCCGGGTTCGCCGGAGTGAAGCCGACGAACGCCATCCTCGCCGGTGACACCGCGATTCGCGGGACCATCTCCCACCTTCGGTCGGTGCTGAATACGCCGGTGTCGGGCCTCACGGGCAGGTACCGTTCGGCCCTCGACATCGGGTTCAAGCCCAACGCCGACGGCACCGTCACGTTCGACTCCGCCGCGTTCGACACGGCGCTCACCAAGGACCCGATCGCGGTGCAGACCATCCTCGCCGGGGTGGGCACCCAGAAGGGCGCGATGCAGAAGATGGCCGACGAGGCCGACACCCTCGCCAACCGGGAGGGCGGCCTGGTCAAGGCCCGCGTCACCTCGCTCGGCTCTCGGCTCCGCCGCATCGACGACCTGAGGCTGAAGCTGGAGGCGCAGGTCGCGACCTACGAGACCAACCTCCGCAAGCAATTCACCGCCATGGACGACGTCGTCAGCCGCTACAAGGCCATGGGCAACGCGCTGAACGGCATCGGCAGCGGCAGCAGCAACAAGAGCGAGTAATCACGCACATGCACGCACTCAACGTCGCCAAGCGGTACCAGACGGTCCGCGTCGAGACCTCGTCCCCCATCGACCTCGTGGTCATGCTCTTCGACGGCATCACGCGCTTCACGCGCGAGGCCGAAGACGCGATGCGCCGAAAGGACCGCGCCCGGGCCGGCGAGCGCATCGGCAAGGCGCACGCGATCCTCGAGGAGCTCGTGGCGTCGCTCGACCCCGACAAGGCGCCCGAGCTCTGCGAGACGCTGGTCGGCGTCTACGGCTACTGCATGAAGCAGCTCATCCAGGCCAACCTGGAGCAGTCGCCCGAGACCCTCGCCGAGGTGCGCGAGGTGCTCTCGCCCATTCGCGAGGCGTGGGCCGAGCTCGCGAAGAACCCCCCGCCCACGCCGACCTGACCCTCGGAGCCCGGCCTCAGGGCTCGTCGAGGCCCCGCGCGCGAGCCGGCGCCGGTCCGCGAGGGCGGCCGAGGCGCGCCGGAGTCGGCCGGACCGGCCCCGCGCCCCGACGCCGGCGCCCTCCATCGACCGCGAGGCGGCGACGGCTGCGCGCGCGGTCGCGACGCGGGCGGTCGGGCCACCCCACCGCGAGGGCGAAGGCGGCGAGGGAGAGGAGCGCCCCCGCGACGTATCCCGATCGACTCACGAGGTCGAGGTGCGCGGCCGCGCCCAGCAGAGGGAACGCCGTCATGGACGCGAGGCCGACCGCGAGCCTCGTGCGCTCGCCCCAGGCAACGACCGGGCGGCGCGCCAGCGGCGCGGCGGCCGCGATCACGACGGCCTCTGGGCCCGGGCCACTCCAAACCGCGGATCGTGAGGGAGCGGGGTGACCCGCGCGAGCGCCTCCCCGAGGGTGAGCCAGATCGACTCGACCACGTCGGCGCGGAGCCGGAGGGTGAGCGGGCCGAGGGACACGTGGAGGACGCCGCACGGACAGGCCTCGACGGACGCGAAGGGCCCCTCGGCGAGGCGGCGGCGCTCAGGCGCGGTTGAATTCATGGGACGAACCTCCATATTGAAAACAACTTTCATTATCAATAGCACGCGCGAGGGCCCGGTCAACGCTCGAAGCGCGGACGCAGAAACGCGCCGGCTTTGGGGCGCCACCAGCGAGGCGCTCGCGCGTTTGCCGTCGCAGTGCGGTTCGGGCCACTCGGCCGGCGGGATCGCGCCGTCGAAATTCGTTGGCTAGCCAACGAATCCGCCGACGGCTCACCGGCCCAGAGGACCTCGGCCGCATGGACGACGGCTCCACGCCGTCGTCCTCCGCTGCGCCCGCGCCGCACCGATCCCCAGCCTCGAAAAATAGGCAGCATGCTGCCTATTCTGGAAGGAGGGGGATCGGCCCGCGAAAACGGGCACGCTGCCCGATTCCGTGGACGACTCGCCGCGCGCGCCGTGCGCCTGATTCGCCGCGCGGCGCAGATTCGGGCGCCCCCGTCGGCAATTGACGATCGCCCCCCAGTAAGCTCTGCTTTCGCCGCGGAGGCGGCGGATGCGAAGGGTGGTCCTCGGGGTAGTGTCGGTGATCGCGGGGCTCGCCGTGGCGCGCCCGGCGGCGGCGTTCTGCGGCTTCTACGTGAGCGGCGCCGACGCCAAGCTCTACAACAACGCGACCCAGGTCGTGCTCATGCGCGAGGGCACCCGCACGGTGCTCAGCATGCAGAACAACTACCAGGGGCCGCCGGAGGGCTTCGCCCTCGTCGTCCCGGTCCCGGTCGTCCTCCAGAAGGAGAACGTGAAGACGCTGCCGAAGGCCGTCTTCGAGCACGTCGACCAGCTCGCCGCCCCCCGCCTCGTCGAATACTGGGAGCAGGATCCGTGCCCCAAAGACCGCGAGGAGGAGATGGACATGGCGGTCGCCAAGTCCGCGGGCGCGGCCCCGGCGGCGATGGCCGCCGAGCGTGCCCCCGACCGCGGGGTGAAGATCGAGGCCCAGTTCACTGTGGGCGAATACGAGGTCGTCGTCCTCTCGGCGCAGGACTCCACCGGCCTCGACGCGTGGCTGCGCGAGAACAAATACAAGATCCCCCAGGGCGCTGAGCCGTACCTCCGCCCGTACGTGTCGTCGGGCAGCAAGTTCTTCGTCGCCCGCGTCGACCCCAAGAAGGTCCAGTTCCAGAACGGGATGGCCACGCTCTCACCCCTGCGCTTCCACTACGACTCGGAGAAGTTCAACCTGCCGATCCGGCTCGGGCTCATCAACGCCCAGTCGGCGCAGGACCTCATCGTCCACGTGCTGGCGCGCGGCCAGCGCTACGAGGCCGCCAACTACACCAACGTGTTCATCCCCACGAACCTCAACGTCCACGAGGGGGTCCGCGACAAGTTCGGCCCCTTCTACGCCGCCCTCTTCGACAAGACGCTCGAGCAGCGGCCGCGCGCGGTGGTCACCGAATACTCCTGGGACTCGGGCACGTGCGATCCCTGCCCCACGCCGCCCCTCGAGCCGTCCGAGCTCGCCGTCCTCGGCGCCGACGTCCTCGGCAAGCAAGGCCGCGAGGAGGTGGACCCGTACGGCTTCGTGCTCACCCGATTGCATGCACGATACACGAAAGACACCCTCGGCGAGGACATCGTCTTTCGCGCCGCCCCGCCCGTCGCCGGCGGCCGCGAGCACCTGCAGTCGAACGGCAAGCTCGAAGAGGGCGCGGTCTCGAGCGGCAACAACAACTTCCAGGGGCGCTACGCCATGCGCCACCCGTGGACCGGCCCCATCGAGTGCGACAACCCGCGCCGCGGCGTGTGGGGAGGGCCTCCCGGAGGCGGCGAGCCCAAGCCGCGCGCCGCCTCGAACGTCGCGTTCGTCGCGCGCGGCGGCGTCTCGCTCCCCGCCATCGTCCAGCAGGACGTCCCCGAGATCGCGCTGAAGTCCCAGGCGCCGCAGAACTCCGGCACCCACGGCAACCGGGGCCCGATCCCCGGCGCCACCGATCCCGGCCCCCGCGGCTGCGGCGGCTGCACCACCGGCGGCGAGGCCGCGAGCCTCTGGCTCCTCGCGCTCCCCGCCCTCGCCCTCCTTCGGCGCCGCAAGGCGTCTCGCCCCGTCGATCCCCCGAGCTCCGGAGACGTCCAGTGAAGAAACTCGTCGCCCTCGCCGCCGCCGCGGCCGCCACCCTCGCGCTCCCCACCGCCGCCCACGCCTTCTGCGGCTTCTACGTCAGCGGCGCCGACGCGAAGCTCTTCAACAACGCGACCCAGGTCGTGCTCATGCGCGAGGGCACCCGCACGGTGCTCAGCATGCAGAACAACTACCAGGGCCCCGCCGAGAGCTTCGCGATGGTGGTGCCCGTCCCCGTCGTCCTCCAGAAGGAGAACGTGAAGACGCTCCCCCGCGAGATCTTCGACCGCGTCGACAAGCTCGCCGCCCCCCGGCTCGTCGAATACTGGGAGCAGGATCCCTGCTACCAGCCCAAATACGAGCGCGACGAGGTGGCGAAGTCGGGCGCGATCCCGGCGCCGCCCATGGCGGCCGCGGGCCCCGCCGGCAACTTCGGGGTGAAGATCGAGGCCCAGTTCACCGTCGGCGAATACGAGATCGTCGTCCTCTCGGCCAAGGACGCGGGCGGCCTCGACGCGTGGCTCAAGGCCAACAAGTACAAGATCCCCGAGGGCGCCGAGCCCTACTTCCGCCCCTACATCCAGCAGGGCTCCAAGTTCTTCGTCGCCAAGGTCGACCCGGCGAAGGTCAAGTTCGAGAACGGGATGGCGACGCTCTCGCCGCTCCGCTTCCACTACGACTCCGACAAGTTCAACCTCCCGATCCGCCTCGGGCTCATCAACGCCCAGAGCGCGCAGGACCTCATCGTCCACGTGCTCGCCAAGGGCCAGCGCTACGAGGTCGCGAACTATCCCAACGTGACCATCCCGACCAACATCGACGTGTCGGAGAAGGCGAAGGGCGAGTTCGGCCCGTTCTACGCCGCCCTCTTCGACCGCACGCTCGAGAAGACGCCGAAGGCCGTCATCACCGAATACTCGTGGGACGCGGGGACGTGCGATCCCTGCCCCTCCCCCGCGCTCAACCCGGGCGAGCTCATGACGCTGGGCGCCGACGTGCTCACCACGAACGACGCGCCCCCCACCCCCGGCGGGCCCG
>JAEUKG010000979.1 GCA_016794325.1 Myxococcales bacterium
CGGGCGCGCGCGTAGAAGGTGCGGGCGGTGGCGCGGTCGCCCGACGTCTCGGCCAGGATCCCGAGGCGGAAGAGCGGCAAGAAGGAGCCGGCGCCGACCACGCGCGCCCCCTCGGCGTCCTCGCCGAGGCGGAGGCACTCCTCGAACGCGCCGACCATCTCCGCGAGCCGCCCGAGCTGGCCGTAGGCGATCCCGGCGAGGTAGTGGAGCGTCGCCGAGCTCGCGTAGCGCGCCCCGCACAGCTCGACGAGCTGGGCCAGCTCGGCGGACCGGCCGAGGGCGGTGAGCGCCTCGGCCATCGTGATCACCGCGTCGCGCGCGGCGGGGCTGTCGAGCGCGACGCCGTCGAGCACGTCGCTCGCCGATGTCAGGGCTTCCTCCGGCGCGCCCGCGAGGAGGGCGCGAGCCCTCGAGCAGCGGGTTTGGTCGTCGTCCACGCGCTCGGCGCGATGCGCGCCGGAGGAGCCTGAGTCTCGGGGCGGTCGTTCCACGTCGTCTCGCTTCCAATGGACAACACGGCCCCTCCCCGCCGGCGTTAAGCCGCCTTCGCGCGTTCGCGCGACCCGCCGGTCGAATTCGGCCGACGGGAGCGTCGGCCCCCCCCGACGGGGCGCTCACATCTCGAAGCAGTAGAGGTGCGCCGGGCCGTCGCAGGCGATGCCGTCGGTGGTGTTCCGCGCCCACGAGCCGCCGGCCCCGGTGCCCGCGAGCCCGTTGTTGCCCCGCTCGGTCTTCGCCGGGGTCGACCACTCGAGGCAGCGGTTCGCGAGCGCCTCTCCCGTCTCTTCGGTGCCGGTCCAGACCCTCGCCCCCGACCCGTAGAGCTTCTTGTCGTCCTGCACGAGGCCTGGCAGCGGCGTCGTCGTCGGGCGCCCGCCCTCCCACGCCTTCTTACCATCCAGGTCGAGATAGGCGCGAGCGGTGTCGAAGCGGTCCTTGGCGTTCACCACCTTCGCCCCGTCGTTGCCCGAGATCCACGCGCGCCAGGTGCCGCCCAGGCCGCGCGTGTTGGCCGCGGCCTGGCAGAGGGCGTCGGCGCCGGCGATCCCGGTGGTGACGGTCGGGTCGACCGCCTTGCCGAGGGAGAGGAGATCGCCGGTGAACTGCGCGCTCGTGACGAACGCGCGCTTGTCGCCGGCTCCGCCGTCGCCCCCGCCGCCGCCGTCCGACGGCGCGCCGCCGTCCCCGGACGACGAGCCGGCGTCGCCTCCCCCACCTCCGCCGCCTGCACCTCCCGCGTCCGAGCGCGTGTCCGCGGTGCCGCCGCTGCACGCCGCGGCGAGGGCGACGAGCGCGCTCGCGGCGACCTTGATCGACCAAGTCCAAGTCTTCATGGGTACCTCCGAAATCGTCCGAGCGGACGACCGGTTCCCAACGCCACCCTCCGGAGGCGCCATTCCGACGTGGCGCGTCACCCGTTCGGACGACGCGCCCGAAGGCGGGTGGTCAGGAGCGTGACCGCCCGCACGTCGCGCGGGCGCGCGGGCGCGCGGCGAGGGGCGCGCCGAAGCGGTAGGGCTCGCGCTCGATCGTCGCCATGTCGCACATCACGTCGACGACCTGGTGGATCATGGGCCCGTCGGCCTCGACGCGCACCACCGACTCGAGGCGGGTCGCCGTCCACGCGACCCACGCCCGACGCCCGCCGCACTCGACCGGCGCGAGCTCGCGGCCTTGCGAGAAGACCGTCGCGAGATCGGCGTCGAAGAGCTGCCCGGCCCGCACCTCGCACGCGGGGCGGACGCGGGCCATCCAGCGGCCGTCGTCGCCGCGCGCGCCGGTCGTCTCGCGGACGACGTCGGCGTCGGCCCACGCGGGAGCGGGGTGGACCACGAGGACGGCGGCGCGCGTGGCGCGCATGTACTCCTGGTAGTCGCCCTCGCCCGGCCCCGCGGGAGGCCCCGACACCGCGCGCACCTCGGCGGCGAGCGCGCGCGCGAGGGTGGCCGCCGCCCCCGCGTCGGCGTAGAGCCCGGCGACGACGCGGAAGCGCGCCCCGCGGGCCGGCCGCGGCGGCGGGGCGGGGCCGTCGCCGAAGAGGTTCGCGCGGCGCGACGCGCCCACGGACGCGCCGCGCGGCGGCCCCGCGCTCCCGGCGTCGGCGAGCGGGAGCTCGTCCGCGGTGAGCACGTAGGGATAGCCGGGCGCGAGGGCCCCGGTGTGTCTGGCGACGAGCCGCTCGGCGGTGTCGCGATCGGCGAGGTCGGCGAGGACCACGGCGTGCGTCGGCGGCGGAGAGCCGTCGCACCCCTCGCTGTACTCCAGGTACCCGGGGAAGCCGCAGGGCCCGGCCGGCAGGACCGACGTCGGCCGCGCGGGCGACGGCGCCGACGGCGAGCTCGAAGGCGACGGCGCGCGCGCGGGCGACGGCGTTGACGCGGCAGGCGCAGCGCCGGCCGACGCTGGCGTCGACGGCCGCGCCCCGGCGCCGCCGCACGCCGCGACGGCGACCGCGAGCGCGACGAGCGCGGCGAGCGCGACGAGCGGCGGAGCGCGCCGACCGGTGGCAGGACCGAAGGGCATCCACCCGAGGATAGCTTTCGTGGCATCCTCCGGCCATGGCCCCCCGGAAGGCGACCCCGAAGCCCCGCGCCGGCGCGGCGCCGAAGCCCGCGCTCGGCCCTACGGCGCGCTACGCGGCGTTCCTGCGCGGCGTGTACCCGAACAACTGCAAGATGGCGGATCTGGCCGCGGCCTACGCGGAGGCGGGCCTCGCCAACCCGAAGACGGTGGCCTCGAGCGGCAACGTGCTCTTCGACGCCCCCGCCGGCGGCGATCTCGCGGAGCTCGAGGCGCGGTGCGAGGCCGCGACCGAGGCCCACCTCGGCCGCGCGTTCCTCACCATGGTGCGGCCGCTCGACGCGATCCGAAAGCTCGTCGCCGACGACCCGTTCGCGAGGCTCGCCCCGGGCGCGGAGGGCAAGCGCGTCGTCTCGTTCTTGCGGGGCCCTCCGCCGCGCGGCGCGCGCTTCCCCGTGTCGCGCGACGGCGCGACGATCCACGGCGTCGTGGGTCGGGCCGCGTTCACGACGTACCTCCCGAGCCCGAAGGGCCCCGTCTTCATGGTCCTCATCGAGAAGACGCTCGGTGAGGTCGTCACCACGCGGACGTGGGACATGCTCACCAAGCTCGCGCGCTGATCAGGGCGCGGGCGCGAGCCCCGCGAGCCCCGGCGTGTCGAACACCGTGCCCGCCGGCAGCTCGAGGCCGAAGCGCTCGGCGAGGACGTCGAGGAGCTCGGCCCGCGACGCGATCTCCCGGGTCTCCTCCCCGCTCCGTCCGCGGACGGTGAGCTTCGTGTCGAGGAGCGTCAGGCGGCCGCCGGCGTCGAGGGCGCGCGCGACCATCAACCGGCCGCGGAAGTGCGAGGCCGGGTGCGTGCTCGTGTACCAGTTGGCGACCTCGCGATCGATCCGAGGCATCTCCTCGAGGGTGAGCTCGCACACGTCCGACCACGCGTCGCCGAGCTTCACCTGGTGGAGCCACCGGGCCGGCTCACGGAGGAGGCGGCGCGGCTCGTGGGGGGTCTGCTGCACCACGTCGGCCACGAGGCGGAGCGACGCGGTCGGCGACAGGCCTCCCACCCCGACGTCCGCGAGGAAGCTCTCGCCCCCGATCTCGACGCGGCAGAACACGTGGGTGCGCGGAGGGACGAAATCGGCGGGCCGCGAGATGCGCACCCGCCCCGACAGGAGCTTCACCTCGAAGCCGAGCGCGGCGAGCACCCGCGCCATCAGCGTGTTGTGCTCGAAGCAGTAGCCGCCGCGGCGCGCGCGCACGAGCTTGTCGTCGACCGCGTCGTCGTCGAGCGAGACGCCGCGGTCGAGCAGCACGTCGAGGTTCTCGAACGGGATCGCCTTCACGTGGGCGAGGCACAGCGCGTCGAGCGTCGCGCGGTCGGCGCGCCTCGGCCCGTCGTAGCCGATGCGATCGAAATAGGCCTCGAGGTCCACGGCCTCATTGTCCGCCCGGGAGCGCCGCCCCCGCAAGCGGAGTCGGCGCGCGCGCTCGAGGCCGCGCGCCGTCACCGCCGGAGCTCGCGGGGGCGCGCGCTTTGCGCCAGGTACTCCGAGGGGGGGACCGACTCCCACCGCTTGAAGGCGCGGCGGAAGTTCGACAGGTCCGAGTAGCCGAGGAGGAACGCGATCTCCTCGATGCGGAAGCGCCCGGACTTCAGGTGCTCCACCGCCAGCGTGTGGCGCACCTCCTCCACGAGCCCGCGGAACGACGTCCCCTCGGCGACGAGCCTCCGGTGCAGCGTCCGGGGCGTGAGGTGCAAGAGGCGCGCGGTCGCCTGGAGCGACGGGAACCCGCTCTGCTTCTCGAGGAGGAGGCGGCGGACTTGGGCCGCTGTCGACGAGCTCGCCGCGAGCTTGTCGAGCTCGCGTTGGCAGATGCGCGCCGCCTCCTCGAACGCGCCCCGGTCGGAGCGGGGCAGCGGCCGGTCGAGCGCCGCGGCCGCGAACGAGAAGCCGGCCCACCGCTGCCCGTAGCGGACCTCGCACGCGAAGAGCTCGGAGGCGAAGGCGGCGTAGTCGGGGGCGTCGAAGGAGAACGCGACGTCGGCGACCGGGCACGACCCCAGGGTGATCGCGTCGAGGATGTTCTTGATGCCGAGGAGCACCGCCTCCAGCACCGGCGCGCGCACCGCGGCGCCGAGCGCGCTCGCGCCGTCGAACCGCACGTGCACGGCGCGGCCGGCGACCGCGTAGGAGACGGTGACGAGCGTGGTGCGCAGCCCCGTGAAGCGCGCGAGGACGTCGAGCGCGTCGCGCACCGTGGCCGCGCTCGACGCGGCGTAGCCGACGATGCCGTGGGTGCTGAGCACGAAGCGCTCGCCCACGAGGAGGCCGAGCGCGGGCTCGCGCGCGGCCTCGATGGCCGACGTGATCAGGCGCTCGAACACGCCCACATCGAGGGTGACGTCGACCCCGTCGAGCGCCGCAGGGTCGAGCCCCGAGGTGCGCAGCCACGCGCCCACCGACGCCCCCGAGCTCGCGACCTGGTCGGCGATCGGCCGCAAATACGCGGTGGGCAGCGTGACGGGGGCGCGCCGCATCTTCGGAGTGTCGAGAAATGACCTCCGGTTGTCAAGAAATGACCTACCGCCTCCCTGGGCCGCACCGTAGGGTCTTCGGGTGGGCGCCGGGGCGCCGGAGGTGAACATGGCGACGCTGTCGAAGAAGCGCGTGTTTCTGGCGACGATCGGCGACCGGACCGTCCCCGTCGAGCCCCGCGAGACCGTGCTCGCGGCGGCGCTCCGGGCGGGCGTCGACTTCCCGAGCTCGTGCCGCGTCGGGGGCTGCGGCGCGTGCAAGTGCCGCCTCACCGAGGGCGAGGTCGACGAGCTGACCGAGACGGGATACCTCCTCACCGGCGAGGAGATCGAGCGGGGCACCATCCTCGCCTGCCAGAGCGTCCCGCGCACCGACGTCCGGGTGGAGCTCGACCAGCCCGCGTCGCGGCCGGTGCGCCGCGCCGGGCGCGTCGTCGCCCAGGAGCGCGTGACCCACGACATCACCCGGATCGCGATCGCGATCGACGAGCCCCTCCCCTTCCAGGCCGGGCAGTTCGCGAGCCTGACGCTCGGCGGGGTGACGCGGCGCTACTCGTTCGCCTCCCCGAGCGAGGCCGGCGCTCCCCTCACCTTCCTCGTCCGCAAGGTCTCGGGCGGCGAGCTCTCGCCGCGCCTCTGCGACGACGATCTGATCGGTCGCGCGGTCGAGGTCGAGGGTCCACACGGGGACTTCGTCCTGGGCGAGGGCGACGGCCCGCTCCTCTTCGTGGCCGGCGGCAGCGGCCTCGCGCCGGTCCTCGCGATCCTCGAGGAGGCGGCGCGCGCGGGCTCGACCCGCTCGGTCACCGTGCTCTTCGGCGCGCGCGAGGAGCGCGACCTCTACGCGAGCGCGGAGCTCGCCGATCTCGCGGCGCGGTGGAGGGCCCCCTTCCGCTTCGTGCCCGTCCTCTCGGAGGCGCCGAGCGACGCGGCCTGGGCGGGCGCGCGCGGGCTCGTCACGTCGCACGTCGCCGCTCACCTCGAGCCCGGCGCCGAGGCGTACCTCTGCGGGCCGCCCCCGATGGTCGACGCGGCGCGCGCCGAGCTCGCGGCGCTCGGGGTCGAGCGCGTGCGCTTCGACCGCTTCACGACCCTCGCCGACGCCGCGCGCGAGGCGCCGCGCCTCGAGCCCGAGGGGGCGCCGAGCGACGCGGTCGCGGGGCCGCTCCACTACCTCAAGTATTTCGGGTTCCACCTCGTCGGCCTCGCGGCGGCGGCGTCGATCCTGGCGGGCGGCGCCTACACCACCCTCGGCCTCGCCTCCGTGCTCGCCCTCTACATGCTCGGCGACGCGCTCCTCGGCGACGACACGTCCACGCCCAAGTTCGCGCACCCGCGCGTCCTCACCGCCCAGCTATGGCTGGCGTTGCCGCTGCTCGTCTTCATCGTCCTCGCCGCGGTCTGGAGCGTCTCGCCGGGCGATCCGCTCCACCTCGGCGCGCTCGTCGGTCGGCTCACCCACTACGACGCGATCGCGGCCCGCGACGCGACCGGCGTGGGCCACCACGTCTCGGCGTTCGTCCTCACGGGCCTGATGATCGGGATGGTCGGGACGATCCCCGGCCACGAGCTCACCCACCGCACGTGGGATCCGGTGTCGATGGCGGTCGGGCGCTGGCTGCTCGCGTTCAGCTTCGACACGTCGTTCGCGATCGAGCACGTGTACGGGCACCACCGCTACGTGTCGACCACCTCCGATCCGGCGACCGCGCCCCGGGGGCGAAACGTGTATTTTCACGTCGTCGCGTCGACCATCAAGGGCAACGTGAGCGCGTGGCGCATCGAGGCGGCGCGGCTCCGCAAGCGCAAGCTCTCGGTGTGGTCCTTCCGCAACGCGTTCTTGCGCGGGCATTTGACGAGCCTCGCGCTCGTCGCCATCGTGCTCGCGGTGTTCGGCGTCCGCGCCGCGGCGTTCTTCGTCGCGTGCGGGCTCTGGGGCAAGGCGCTCCTCGAGATCGTGAACTACATGGAGCACTACGGCATGGTCCGCGCCCCGGAGACGCCGGTCGCGCCCCGCCACTCGTGGAACACGAACCGCCGGGTGAGCTCGTGGACGATGTTCAACCTCACCCGCCACTCGCACCACCACGCGCAGGGCGAGGTCGCGTACCAGGACCTGCGGCCCTACCCGGGCGCGCCGATGATGATCAACGGCTACCTCACCACCCTCGTGGTCGCGATGATCCCCCCGCTGTGGCACCACCTGATGACGCCGAAGGTGCTCGCGTGGGACCGCGACTTCGCGACCGACGAGGAGCGCGCCCTCGCGGCGCGCGCCAACCGCGAGAGCGGCGTCGCGGCCTTCGAGCGCGCAGCCGGCGCCGGGGCGTCCTCGGCGCGGCCGCGGCTCCCGAGGGCGGCCCTGGAGCGCGCCTGAGGCGCCCCGCTCGACCGGGTGCCGCACGGACTGCGCGTGGGCGCACGACGTGCCGGGAGCCGGCGCGGAGGACTCCCGAGACGCGCGCGCGGCGCGCTCCTTGCGCTCCGATCCGGGGATGAGCGAGCCCATCGACGATCGAGCCCTGGTCAGCCGTGTCGCCGCGAGGATCGGCGGAGCGTCGGCGAGCGACGCGCGGCGAGCCGTCACCGCGACCCTCCCCGTGCTCGCCGAGAGCCTCGCGCCGCGCGACCGCGACGCGCTGCGGGCCGCCCTCGGTCCGTCGCTCGGGGGGTCGCTCCACGCGGGGCCGTACGCCGGCGCCTTCGACGCCGACGAGCTCTTCGCCCGCGTCACGAAGCGCGAGCACGTGACCGGCGGCTTCGCGCGCGAGCACGCCGAGGTGGTGCTCGTCGAGCTCTTCGCCGCCCTCGCTCCGGAGCTCCGCTCGCACCTCGCGCGCGAGCTCCACCCCTCGGTCGCCGCCCTCCTCGCCCCGCCGGCCCACGGCGAGCCCCCGCCCCACGAGCACCCCGCGCCGCCGGCGTTCGCCCACAGCCTCGCCACCGGCCGCCAGGGCAGCGCGAACCCGCTCGCCACCGCCGCCCCGCCCGGAGCCCAGAGCCACTCGGTGGTCCGCGAGGACAATCCCCACGCGGATAGTAAGATGTCGAGCGCGAGCGGGCTCACCCAGGAGCGCCTGGAGGAGTCCTTGGCGACGACGCGGCGGAGCTGAGCCGCGGGCGCGCGCTCAGGCCCTCGGGATCCCCAGCCGGACCGCCGGGTCGTCGAGGCAGCAGCCGTCGGGCAGCTTCCCGTCGGGGCGAGGCTCGCACGACACCACGCGCCCCCGAGCGTCGAGCGCGATGTGGCAGCAGTCCTCGAGCGAGCGCCGGAGGAGCGCGCGGCCGCGCTGCACGCGCGACTTCATGCCCGAGAGCGAGACCCCGAGCATCTCGGCGGCCTGCCTCTGGGTGAGGCCCTCGAGCTCGGTGAGGGTGAGCGCCTCGCGGTAGGGCGACGGCAGCGCCGCCACGAACGGCGCGAGGTACCCCGCGAGCTCCTCCTCCACCGCGGCGGGATCGGCGTCTTCGGGCGCGACCGGCTCCCCCTCCACCCCGGTCGCGTCGGCCACGCGGTGCTTGGCCGCCGCGCGCCGGTGGTCGGCGATCGCGCTCCGCGCGATCTGGTACACCCACGCGCCGAAGCGCTCGTCGTCGCGGAGCCCGCCGATGCCGCGCTGCATGCGCACGAACACGTCCTGCACCACGTCGTCGACGTCGGCGGCGGCGCGGACCCGCCGCGCGACGTAAGGGCGAAGCTTCGCCTCCAGGTCGCGGACGGCTCCGCGCGCGGCCGCGTCGATCACGTCGAGCCCTCCTTCGAGCAGCACGCGGGCGCGCAGCACGACTTCGCGCCGCCGGGCTTCACCGCCTCGATGGTGGCCGAGGCGACGTACTCCTCGACCCCGGAGCCCGGCATCCACTCGCGGATGAACTCGCGGCTCGCCGGGTTGACGACGACCTCGATGGTCTCGAAGCCGGCGACGCGCAAGAGGGCGCGGATGGTCTCGACGCTCGCGGCGCCGGCGACGCAACCGGTGAGCGCGGCGACGTCGCGTTGGAGCGAGTCCGGGAGCGACTTGAGGGTCACCACGTCCGAGATCGCGAGGCGCCCGCCGGGCTTGAGCACCCGGAACGCCTCCTGGAAGACCGACCCCTTGTCGGGGCTCAGGTTGATCACGCAGTTCGAGAGGATCACGTCGACGGTCGCGTCGGCGACCGGCAGGTGCTCGATCTCGCCGAGGCGGAAGTCGACGATCTTCGCCTCGAGCTTGGCCGCGTTGCCGCGCGCCTTCGACACCATGTCCGGGGTCATGTCCACCCCGATGACCCGGCCGGTCGGGCCCACCTGGCGCGCCGCGAGGAAGCAGTCGAAGCCGCCGCCCGCGCCGAGGTCGAGCACGACCTCGCCCGCCTTCAAGGCCGCGATCGCCTGCGGGTTGCCGCAGCCGAGGCCCATGTTCGCGCCCTCGGGCACCGACGAGAGATCCTCGGCCGAGTAGCCGAGGGCGAGGCTCGCGTCCGGGCCCGGGCCGCAGCAGCTCGGGGTGCACCCGCTCCGGGCCACGCTCGCGTATTGCTCGCGCACCGCGGCGCGCACTTCGTCGTTCGTTCGTTCGTGGGTCGTCATCGTCATCGTCTCCTCGTCCATGAAGACGGGCTTGTCCGCCGAAGGACGCAGGCTTTCTGCGCGACCCGCCGCGGCCGCGTGGATCGTAGCGTATCTTCGAGGAAATCCCCACGCGGGGCGCCGCCCGTCAGCGGCGGGGGCGCCCGGCGAGCGAGCTCGGGCGCGACGCGTCGACGACGTCGGGCACGCCGGCGGCGTCGAAGGCGTCGAGGAGCGCGTCGAGGCCCTCCTCGAGCTTGAAGCGCATCTCGTCCTCGTGCAGCGGGTACAGGGTGAAGAGCTCGAGCTCGCTGCCGTCGGCGAGCGTCGCGGTCTGCGCTTCCATCGGGAGCGAGATCGCCTTCATCACCAGCATGCACGCGAGGTCGGTCCCGGGGCCGAAGGGGCTCGGCGGATCGCCGTTCGGGATCGTGTGCCCGACCCCGAGCCACGTCCGGTACTCGTGGGGGAGGCGCGCGAGCATCTTGAGCCAGCGGATCGGCCAGTACCAGCGCTCGTCCCTCCAGGCGTCCTGCGTCAGGCGCCACTCCTCCGGCAGGAGCACCATGAGCTCCGCGAAGCGGGCGACGTCGCTGCCCTCGGGGGTCGTCATCGGGCGCGCGCTCATCCCCGACGTCACGAGGACGTGGAACGGGCGCTCCGCCGTCGCCTTCACCCAGTGGACGTCGACGTGCACGAGATCCGAGACGATCTCGTGGAAGACCATCTCGATCGGCCCGATGGCGGCGGTGACGTGCTCGCTGATGCGCTCGTCGTCGGCGTGGGCCGGGGCGCGGTCGACGGGCGCGTCGCTCGCGGAGTGACGAAGGATCTTCGCGCCGCTCTTGCTGGTGTCGCCCGAGTCCGTCATGGCGGCGAGCGTACGGCGATCGGAGGCGGGCCCGCAACCGCGCGGGGGGCGCGGGCCCTCCGCGCCTCTCAGAAGTCTCCGCTCTTCACGTACGGGTGGCTCCACAACGTGACCTGCAGGAGGCACGACTTCACCCACGCCGCGTGCATCTTCTCCACCTCCTCGGCCGAGTGCCCCTTCTTCGCCAAGAACGGGCGGAGCGTGAACGTGACCGGGAAGACGAGCGCGAAGAGGTTGCGGAACGGGACGATGTCGGTCGACGCAGCGCCGTCGGTCACGTTCTTCTTCGCGCGGTGGTGCCGGAGCCCGATCTCGTGCTGGTAGTCGAGCCACTTCTGGTCGTATTCGGCGCGGGCGGTGTCGAGGATCCACTGCCCGAAGCGCCGGCGCACGCCGCCGAGGTAGTCGCCGAGGGGCTTGCCGTCGGCCTTGCCGGTGAACGAGGCGAGCAGGTGCGGCTGGCTGCCGACGAAGCCGTACCAGACGTCGAGGATGGCCTCGACCTGGTCCTTCACGACGTCGTGCGACGCGCGCAGCGCCTTCACGTCGTCGTCGCCGAAGAGGACGCTCGCCTTCATCTGGTCGAAGTCGGCGAGGGTCACGGGAGACGTCGCGACCGCGGACGTGCCGTAGGTGTACCCGGGGATCGTGCTCATGATGGTCCACTCCTCGCGGAGGCGAAGCTCCGCCGTTGCCGTCGGTCGATGGTCGACCGCGGGTGCTCGTGACGCGCGCAGGTGGGTCGGGTCCGGTCAGACCGGGCGCGAGAGCTCCTCCCAGAGCCGCCGCTGGACGTCGGCCGCCGCCGCCTCGTGCTCGGGGCAATCGATGCGGAGCTGATCGCTCGCGAGCGGCGCGTCGACGAAGGCGCAGTGGTGCGGCGACGCGCCGGCGCGGACGTTGGGCCGGAAGTGGGTGCACGTCACGCACATCCCGCTCGCCGGGACGAGCCCCTGGTCCTGCAGGCTGCGGATCATCTTCACGACGCCGCCGAAGAACGCGCGCTGCTCCTCCAGCGTCAGATCCCCGAGCGCGCCGGCGAGGAACTCGGGCCACGAGCGCGCGCGCGCGCCGAGCTCGGCTCCCCGCTTCGTCGGGGTGAGGAGCGTGGCCCGGGGGTGCCGGGGATCGGGCGACCGCGCGACGAGCTTCTTGTCGACCAGCACGCGCGCGGAGTCGCTGATGGTCGGAAGGGTGACGCCGAGACGTTCGCTCAGCTCCGAGCCGGTGAGCGGCCCGTGCACCACGAGCGCCGCGAGGATCTGCCCCTGCGTCGCCGACAGCCCCTCCTCGTTCGCCTGCTGCCACGCCTGCTGCTTCATCGCGAGCCCGATCTTGTGCAGGCCGGTCGCGATGCGCGACGGGAGCGGCTCGGTGTTCTCGTCGAAATAGGGCAGACCCTTCCGGCTCATGGGGCTCACCCTAACTTCGGACTCCTAAGTTGTCAACACGTGGGCCTGCCGGGGCTCGGACGGCGCACGTGAGCCTTGGATATCGCTCGCGTTTCGAGCGCGGGGGCTCCCCAACCGAATCAGCCGGGCTCGGCGGACCGAGGGCGCGGCTCATCTCGAATCAACCGCGGGGGGGAGCCGCGTGGCCGCGCGGGTACACCGGTGCATGCTCACCCGCACCGCATCGATCTTCGCCGCCGTCGTCGCCAGCGTCGCCGTCGTCGCCTGCTCCGGCGCCGACGTCCAGCTCGTCAGCGGAGGCTCCGGCGACGACTCGCGATCGAGCGGCGCGAGCGGCGGCGCCGGCCCGTCCGAGAGCGCGGGCTCCTCGGGCGCGAGCGCCTCTGCCGACGGCGGCGCGTCCTCGTCGGGCGACGGCGGGCAGGTCGGCGTCGACGGCGGCAAGCAGCCCCCGTGGGTGGGCCCGGCGTGCGCGCGCTCGAAGCCGAACATGGCGAACGTCCGCTACCAGCCCGCGAAGCGCCAGAAGGTGTGCACCGCGTCGCAGGTCGCGCAGATCAACGACAAGCTCGCCCGCGGGGTGCCGTACCGGTCGATCGAGAGCGACGTGAAGGCGGCGGCGCCGACCTGCGCGGCGTGCGTGTTCACGAACCTCACCGACGCGACCTGGGGCCCGCTCGTGTACACGTCGGCCACCGGCCCCGCGTTCCGCAACTTCGCCGGCTGCTGGGAGTCGCGCGGCAAGACCCAGGCGTGCGCGCGCGCGTACGCGACCGCCGACTACTGCTGGCGGGGCGTGTGCGACCAGTGCACCACCGACCCCGAGCTCACCGAGTGCGTCGGGCGCGCGAGCTCGGAGTCCAACGCGCCGTGCGTCGGCGAGACCACCGACGCCGACGTCAAGTGCGGCGGGCTCGCGTCGGTCGCGGGCTGCCAGAACGTCTTCGAGGTCGTGGCGAGCATGTGCGGGGAGTGAGGCGTCACGCGCCGCAGCGGCCCGTCATCGCCTGGTGGAGCACCGGGAGGACGACGTTGCGCCCGAGATCGAAGCCGATCCCGGCGGCGACGGTGGAGCCCGAGTCGATGCCGACCCAGTCGCGCCGCGCGAGCCCCCACACCGAGAGGCCGGAGAGCACGTACGACGAGAACCATCCGCGCTCGCACCGCACGGCCTCGACGAGGCCCACGTAGAGCGGGAAGAACGCGGCGCGACCCGCCACCCCGAAGCCGTGGGGCGACAGCGACTCGCCGCCGCTCTGCCAGCCGGGGCCGGCGGTGGCGGCGAGCGAGAGGAGCGGCCGGCCGAGGTGGAGGCCGAGGCCGACGCCGCCGTCCACGACGAGGAAGCCGCGACGCGCGCGCGCGCCCTCGGCGTCGGGCCGGTCGGGCCCGCGGTAGCCGTCCATGCCGAAGACGAGGGTGAGCTCGGCGGGCCCGCGACGCGCCATCGCGACCTCGCTCTGGAAGCTGAGCGAGACGACGGGCGCGCGCAGGAGCGCGGAGTGGCCGGCGCCGACGCGGACGGGCCCGCGGACGTCCATCTCGTCGAGGCGCAGCCCCCACGCGAAGTCGCGCCTCGCCCCGTCGCGGTCGTCGCGCTCGTTCGCCGCCGCCACCGCCGGCACCGCGGCGCAGAGCGCGAGCGCGAGCGGCAGGGCGAGCGCGAGGCGGGATCGGCGGGCCATCTCCGATCGTACGACCCGCGCCGGCGATCCTTCCTTGGGGCCCGGATCGCGGGCGCGGGCGGGCGGCTCCGCGCGGCGCGCGGGGGCGTCAGGCGGGCGGGTAGCGGTCGTCGAGCTTGGTGAGCTGGCTGCCGAAGCCCTCGACCGACATCTTGGTCCAGTGCGGGTCGCGGTGCGGGTGGAGCGTGACCACCCTCGTCGCGCCGCCGGCGACGGCCACGAAGTCGACCTCGATCGAGCTCTCGTAGGGCTCCATCCCCCGGACGAAGTCGATGACGTGGACGAGCGAGAGGCGCGCGTGGGGCACGAGCTCCGCGAAGCGCCCGCGGGTCGCGTGCGACAGCGGCTGGCCCATCGACTTCATCGCCGCGATCGCCTCGGGGGCGTCCGCGATCATGTCGTAGACGAGGGGGCCGCCGACGCGCGCCTCCATGGCGTGGACCTCGACCCGGAAGCCCTTGGGGCCCCACCACGACTCGAAGCCCGCCTTCGTGGTCCACAGCTCCCACAGCTCCTCGACGCGGGCGCGGTAGGTGCGTCGGATCACGACGGCGGCCTGGGCCGCGCCGGCGGGGGTGGGGTTCTGCATGTCGCTCATTCCGATGTCTCCTTCTTCTTCTTCTTCTTCCCGGTGACGCGAGCCTTCTGCCGCGCTTCGAGCGCGGCGCCGAATCGATCGAGGCGGGCCTCCCAGAGGCCGCGGTAGCCCGTGAGCCACGCGTCGAGCTCCTGGAACGGCTCCGGCCGGAGGGCGTAGAGGCGGCGCTGGCCGTCGGGCCGCACCGACACGAAGCCCGCCTCGTGGAGGATGCGCAGGTGCCGCGACACGCCGGACTGGTGGACGCCCGCGCGCTCGACGATGTCCCCCACCGGCCGCTCGCCGGCCTGCAGCACCTCGACGATCCGGCGGCGGGTGGGATCGGCGAGGGTCTCGAAGGGAGACATATGCATGACGGTGTATATACATAACCCGCCACTCTCAGCCCGTCAACCCTCCCCCCGCGCCCCCAGCGCCCGTGCCCGTGCCCGTGCCCGTCCCGCGCCCGCGCCCGTCCCCGCGCCCGCGCCCGAGGCACGGCGACTCCGCGACGTTGACGGCAGCGGTCACCGCGGTA